>NZ_RJVZ01000009.1:0-99378 GCF_003944215.1 Streptococcus oralis
TCATTATTCTAGCTTATCTTTAAAATATAGAATTCTGCCGAATAACTGATGTATAATCCTCTAAACTTCTAGTTTTTACTAGGAGTTTTTTTATATATAAAATTTTTACACATATTTCTTGACAGGGCTTTCAACTTGAGATACAATATATTTGAAAAGAGTATATATAAAATTTTTATATAATATAAAGGAGGTTTCTCATGTACTTCCCAACATCCTCTGCCTTGATTGAGTTTCTCATCTTGGCTGTACTGGAGCAGGGGGATTCTTATGGTTATGAGATTAGCCAAACCATTAAACTCATCGCCAATATCAAAGAATCTACGCTCTATCCCATTCTCAAAAAATTGGAAGCCAGTGGCTTTCTGACCACCTACTCTAGAGAGTTTCAGGGACGTATGCGCAAATACTACTCCTTGACTAATCGGGGCGTAGAGCAGCTCGTTACTCTAAAGGAAGAATGGACGCTCTATACCGACACCGTCAACGGCATCATAGAAGGGAGTATCCGCCATGACAAGAACTGACTATCTGACTCAGTTAGAAACCTATCTCCATAAACTGCCTGAAGCTGACCGCATCGAAGCTATGGACTACTTTAAGGAACTATTTGACGATGCAGGTTCAGAAGGCGAAGAGGAACTCATCGCCAGTCTGGGAACTCCAAAAGAAGCTGCTCATGATGTCCTCTCTAACCTCCTCGACAAGAAAGTCAATGAGGCACCTGCTCAAAAGAATGACCGCCAACTGCTACACATTGCCCTCTTGGCCTTACTAGCAGCCCCTATCGGCATTCCTGTTGGAATTGCAATTATCTTAACCATTATCGGGCTTTTTATCGCGGCGGTCGCTGTCATTCTAGCCTTCTTTACCGTCTCTGTGACGGGAATCCTGCTGGGCGGACTCTTTATCGTAGAAAGTTTTAGCATCCTAGTAGAAGCTAAATCTGCCTTTATCTTAATTTTCGGAGCAGGTTTGCTCTCTATCGGTGCTTCTTCTCTTGTTCTACTAGGCATCTCCTATGTAGCTCGTTTCTTTGGTCTTCTGGTCGTCCGCTTGGTGCAATGGATTCTTAAAAAAGGAAAGAGAGGTGACAGACATGCGTAAATTGACGAAAGGATTTCTCATCTTTGGTGTGGTTTCTACAATCCTTGGTTTTATCATGATCATTGTAGGCGCGCAGTCCAATGGTATTCAAAGTTTGCTTGCCATGTCAAAAGACCCCGTCTATGACAATCGTATCGAAGAAGTGACCTTTGGAAGCGAAGTGGAAAAACTTGATTTGACCCTTGAGGAACATAGCCTAACCATCACAGAGTCTCTAGATGACAAGATCCATATCACCTATCATCCTTCCGTGTCTGGTCGTCACGATCTAACTACTGGTATGAGTGACAAAACACTGACCGTCACTGATAAACAAGACTCCCAACATCGTTTTCTCGGCTCAGGAATCGAAGGCCTACTTCGTATCGCCAGCAGTTATTCTCACCGTTTTGACGAAGTCGTTCTCTCCCTACCTAAAGGAAGAAAGCTGCAAGCTATCACCGTCTCAGCCAATCGTGGACAAACTAATATTCGTCAAGCCAACCTTGAAAATGCGACAATCAAAACAAAAGGCTATCTCTTAAGACTAACAGAAAGTTCTATCAAGAACAGCACACTAACGACACCTCATATCATCAATATCTTTGATACCGAATTGACAGATAGCCAGGTCAAGACGGAGAGGGGGCATATCTATACTGAAAATATCAAGGTCCGCGGTAAGGTTGAGCTGAACTCTCATAATGACTTAACACTCTTTCTTTCTAAGACAGAATTCGATCGTATCAATCTAGATATTTCTTCTAAGCATGGCGGTATTTATCGTAAAGCACAAAGAGAACACCCTAAACAAAAAGACAATGAACTTGCCAACCCCTACAAGACAGACAAAGCAGATGTTAAGGATATACTCATTATAAAAGCCAATCAGGATATCTACCTACCCAAGGAGGAAGAGTACTCTGCTGCATCTAGAAACCATTGACAAAAACGCTTTCATCTGCTAGTCTAAAAATAGAAAATAACCATAAAAAAGGAGGTTCCACCATGACACAAGAATGGTTTGAAAGTGCCGATCTTGAGAAGAAATCGCCTCAGTCGAAATCGGAAATCCAGCCCGACGAGCCTGAGACTTTGGAAACCGTGGAGACTGAACCACAAGCAAGCGAAGAAATACCTGTCTCACCTGAAGAGTCGGAAACGCATGAGGAGGAAGCTCCCGAAACGATAGAAGAAACCCAAACCGAGGAAGAGGGAGAAGGGAAAGCTGAAGAGGAACACAACCAAGAAAACTCTGTAAAAGAGAAAAGCATCCTCAGCAAGGCTTTAGAAAGCCCCTATATCCCAGATATTGACCCTCGTAAAACTGCCCGATTAAAAGAAGAAATCGCACTATTTTGGACTTGGCTACTGGATGCTATCCAAGAACCAACTGCTAGCAAAACTACAGATCAAAAGCATCGTTACAGTGTCTTTGCCCTGCTCACTCTTCTGTCCTCGATTAACCTTTTCTTTAGTATCTATCATATCAAGCGCCTCTACTATGGCTATATGATTTCTATTGCTAATGGTTCTCCTAATCAGCTCCCACCTTTAGATCTCTTTGCTGGGCTTTCGATTCTGGTCGCTAGCGCTCTATTTTACTTTTCCATCATTTTGGGAGGCTTTACTGTCCGACGTGTACTGGACCAGGAGAGCGACTTTACATTCCAAGAAGCCTTTGATCGTTACAGCAGACTCTTTGCTATCCCACTTGTCCTAACAGCTCTAGCAAGTTTCTTTGCACTCTTTGGTGGCTTGCGATTTGCTGGCATCCTCACTCTTCTAAGCATGGCCATCTTTGCCCTCGGCAATCTCTTTGTGATTAGCAAGCCAAGTAAGACCAGTAGCCTCGACCCATTTTATCGATTCTTGCTAGCTGTCTTACTTGATGGTGCCATTCTCTTTCCCTTCTTCATTGCAGAGCTTGCGCTGACAGTTGACTACCTTCGCATCCTGACATTCTTTTAACCAAAATCCCTGCCATTTATTAATGACAGGGATTTTCATGCTTACTCTTGAACTGTGTCTACTTAATGGTTGCTAATCCTTCAAAGTCTTGTCCTAGGATGGGTTTTATTTCTAAAGTTCAGTAGTATTATAATATTGCTACGAAATGCTTTGTTTCAAATATTATACAAACTAGTTATAGGTAAAATTAAGATTAGAAACCACCAATCTCCATTTTTTAACTTTTAATGAAATTCATCCATATTAATAACTTTGCTTGCTCTAGCAATAACATCCTTATCATGAGTCACGACAATAACAATCTTTTTCTCGTTCACTAATTTCTCAACCTCATTTAGAAATAATTCAGTTGAGTTTCTGTCCAAATTTCCTGTAGGCTCATCGAATAGATAGATATCCTTTTCTTGTGATAAACTCCTCATAAGTAGAATTTTTTGTTTCTGACCTTGCGAAATATTGGTGGCTTTCCCATCAATCTGATGACTCAGAGATACATTGAGATTCAGACTATCAAGATTATTTGATTCATAGTTTTCCTTATTAAATAGGGTGAAATTAATATTTTTTGAAACACTTCCAGGGAATACATGAAATTCAGATGAATACACGCTTAAATAATCCAAAATATTAGTCTCCTCTAAAGTAGAAAAACTTTCCATTCCATTCAGTACAATATCACCCTCTGTTGGAGAAGATAATCCCTGAATAATATTCAAAAGAGATGATTTGCCTGTTCCATTACCACCTGTAACAACTGTTAGTTCACCACTATTAAACTCGAAATTTAATTTATTAAACACCAATCTTTCATCCCATTTTTTAGATAAATCATGGCAGGACAACTGTTTAATTTTAGCTACTGAAATAGGAACAACATCCCTTTTCGCTTCTACCTCCTCTGTTCCAATAAACTCAAAGGAATATTGACTTTTTTTCAATGCTACCCAAGATGTAATTAAAGAACTTAAAATGCTGGATAAAAGTAATAGAATCAAAATACTATTTGCATACTCTGCTATATGTTCATAATCTCTCATAGAAATTATAGTAGCAATCAAAAATGAACCAGTTAAACCGATAAATATCTGAGTAGAAGCTAATAATCTATTGGTAATATGTGTACTATCTAGTTTCGTTCCCAACAGTTCATTGAGTCTTTCATTAAATTCTTTGATAAAGTCGCTAGATTTTTGGAAACTTATAATATCTTGCAAACCATAAATTGTATTTTCTACAAGAGAACTAAAGTTAGAACTCTTAGCAATAAATTCTCGCTGATTTTTTACAACTTTTCGTATCTCAAAATTTACATATAAACCAAGAATAACTATAGATAAGCTTGTAACTGCGAAAATAATGATATTCAATTTTAATAGCAATAATAGTAGCAAGCAAAACACTAAAAGCTGTACCTTTAAGTAAAATTTTTGCATAATACCTGTTGCTGATAACAACAAATTCCAAAAATAACTACTAACATACTCATAATTCTTAGTTAAAGAAAAATCATTTAATTGGTTCTGATAAAAAGAGGACAGAATATCATTTAAAAAATCATTTTCAATCTTTCCTTTTAATCTCGTTTCTAATATAGAAAACTGCCAATACAAATATGAACCTAACATTATTGAAGCGAGACTAAATAACTGAAAGCTAAACTGAATATTAAGCAGATTAGACATTGTTATTTGTAGAAAAAAAGCAATAGTAACTGGTAAGATAATTTTGGCTATTCCCAAGAAAAAGATTGCAAACTTTCTTTTCCAACTAAGTGAAGATAGAAATCTATGATATAACTTATCTGCATAGCTAAAAGTAACAACACCTTTTCTATCTTCTAAATTAACACTCTCACTCTTTTGGGGAATTAAAACAATTCCTACACTCTGACTAAAAAGTTCTAAACTTGAAATTTTCTCAATTTCCTCATTTGCAGGATCAGAAACCGTCAATAAATTACTATCTCCATCTAATATAACAATATAATGAGGTAAACCAGCTCTTTCTACTACCATCAAATAAGGAAATGATACGTTATTTAACAAACTAGGAGTGTCAATTTGATAAGAATCCGCATCAATACCATAGCTTTTTAGCATACCTTCTATTTCAAACAAAGACAGTCCTTGGTGATTATGATTATCAAATTGTAGACTATCTAAATGTTCTAACTTGGGGAAATAATAAGAAATGATTGTCTTTACACAAGCCATTCCACAATCCAGCAAAGTTGCTTGTTTATAGTGACTAACCATTATTTTCTCCTTTTTCAACACTTATCTTACTATAGCCATCAACTTCAATGATGCTATTCGAAGTTTGATTTGTCGCAGGAACCTTTAAAACTTCTCCTGTATTATTTGTATGCAAAGTATAGATTCCATCAAAATCTTTAGGAACTGTAATAGATACATCACCAACAAGAGTATCTACAAAAATTTTTTCGAAAGTTGCATTTTTTCCTAAGGAAATGGTTACATATAACTTGTCTTTCCCTTCTGAACTCAGAGCTAAATTAAAGCCATGTTGCGAAAATGGAAGATACAGACTATCTGAACTTATCTTAACGTTTTTAGATATGTTATTCGCTGATTCTTCAGAAACTTTTCCTTCTATTTGAACACTTGTCTCATCTGATTCACTCTGTACAACTTTAACATCAATTGCTTGCTTTGATCCATAAAACTCTAACGTTTTAATACTTTTAGAAGAAAGAGTCCATGATTGTTTCACACTGATTGTAGTCTCTCCTCGTTTTAAGGTTAATAAAATTCCAGCCACTACAAACAGTAATAACAGCCCAATTACAATTCCTATTTTTTTCATCATTAGTCCTCCTACTTAAATTCTTTTTTACTAAATACAGCTAACGCAAGCACAAGTACTGCTATATTCACCACTATAGGATAGCATACGTTTGTAAGGGTAAATTGACTAAAACTTGGTGATGCTTTCAAACTTAAAGTCATAAGCAAATAGTCTTTCACACTCTCACCAGAATTTGGAAGGACATAAGCCAATAGGTTATCAAATAGTAAAATGTAGAGTGTATAAATCATACATGATTCATAAACCTTATCAAATATTTGAAAAATCAATAAGGAGATGCTGATAATAACCAAATAGTATGGTAGTTGGTGTAAAAATGTCGAAACAATCAACACCATGTCCCCTTCCAAATAAATAAGAGCTGTTAAACTATAAAAAATAGTCACATATAGGAAAGACAAACAAAAGGTTCCCAAGGTTTTATATAAAAATAACTTCCAACGTTGTTCTTCTTTTGTGAGCAGAATATTAACCGTACGGAAACTATAATCTTCCCCCCAGAAAAATAAATTGGCAGAGATGAAAAGCAAAGGAATAAAACCACTCACATTTGAAATCAACACTCGAAATGCCGGATCATTTTCATTTGATGACTTAAAAAACAGGGAGAATAACAAAACTAATAACCCTATCAACAAACTAGGAAGCACTCCTCTTTTTTCCCAGTAAAATTTATACATATCTGCTTTAAGAGAATTCATGACTCTCCTCCTTTCTTAAATCATCAGATAATATTACGCAAATAGTAGTCCTCAAAGCGTTCCTTCTTAATATAAATATCCTGTATCACTAGATTTGAACCAATACTATGTTCCAAGATAGCCATTAATTTTTCCTTCTCTTTCACAAGCAGATAGTCATCCTGCTCAACATTATCGATGCCCTCTTTTTCTAAAAACATTTTTAGAATCTGATTATCACTTGTCTTTAGGAAAATTTTTTCAGATAAATCATTCGCTAGCTCTTTTGAACTCATTACATTTAGAATTTTTCCCTTTTTCATGATGATATACTTATCTGTTATAAATTCCAATTCTGACAGAATATGACTCGAGATTAAAAAAGTAACTCCTAACTGATCCCTTAAATTCAAAATCATTTTTCTTAAATCTGAAATCCCTTGAGGATCTAAACCATTCACTGGTTCGTCTAGGATAATGAGCTCTGGATTATCCAAAAGGGCAATTGCTATCGATAATCTTTGTTTCATGCCAAGAGAATAGTTTTTGACTTTTCGATCCCATGATGGTTCAGACAAGTGAACCAATTCCAACATTTCTATGATATCTGTCTTTAAACCAAATCTTGTCTTGTAATATTGCAAGTGTTGGCGTCCAGTCAGGTTTGGATAGAGGGCAGGTGATTCGATAATACTGCCAATCTTATGCTGAGAAACACTCTTTATTTCTCCCTTATCAGCTCGAATTAGTCCTAGGAGAATTCTCATTAATGTTGTCTTCCCAGCACCATTTTCGCCAATAAGACCACATATTTCTCCTTGCTCAATATCAAAGGAAACATTATGGAGAACCTGTTCTTTCCCATATGTTTTATTGATATTTTTAAGACTTAAAATCACACGATTCATAGTTTCTCTCCGTTTATTATATTAAAAAGTCTCTGACAAGGAATGAACCCTGCCAGAGATTTTCAGCCTACATTAACTCCAGCAGAAGAATCCAATACCTGCAATCATTCCAGCAAGACCATATGGTGAAAGAGCACAAAATTGACCTGCCACAATGTGTTTTTTATGTTTATTGCTTAGTTTTTTCATTACTTAATCCCCCTTTTAATCCCAACAAAATATGCCTACTCCATATCCAAGACCTATAATACAAAAGCGACCTGCTACAATGTGTCTTTTGACACGTCCAGTTAGTTTTCTCATCAGAAAACCCTCCTTTTAAAAAATTTTTTATAATAACCAAATGAAATTCTCATTTCAGTTATTTATTAACTGTTTTAAATCTTTAGATAACATTTCTTCGCTTCCTTGTTCAACATAAATTTCTTTCACTATCCCATCTTTATCCACTATAAAGATAGTTGGAATAGCTTTTACATCCAAGAACTTAAAAGCTTGTAAATCTTGATCTATATAAACTGGAAAGGTAAAACCCTGATCCCTTAAAAATTGATGAGAGGTTTCAAGTATTTCACGTTCCCCATCGACTATATCCACCATAAAGAAATCAACTTTATCTTGATATTTATCATAAAGGCGCTGAATGATTGGGAGCTCTTTTTGACAATTAGGACACCAACTAGCCCAGAATACCACAACCTTTGGTCTAAACTTATACTCTGATAGTTGAACCTGCGCTCCCTCGTTGGAGGTCAACAATGCATTCTTGAATGTTGTATTTTTAGTTTTTGAAATATATTGTTTTATCTCCTCTTCTTTTTTTAAGAGAAGCTCTTGTTTTGTTTCTTCTTGATGATGAGATTCTTGGTTTTTATAGTAAAATCCTACTAAAAATAAAGAAGCTATCACAAGAATAAACATTGCCTCTACAACATGTTTTTTCGACATCATGGATTGTCCTCCACCTCTGAAATTTTAAAACTTTTGATAATAGATAATTCTTCTGGTAAGATTAAAACTCGCTCTTCACCGGCATCTAAAACTGCTAGACGAAAAACTTCGTTATTTAATACTATCTCTACCAACTTTTGCTCAGTCGTGTTATTTCGAAACACCAAACTGTGGCGAGTTTGTGTAAAAGTCTCTAGTGAGATACTAAGATTGCCCATCTTTTTCCTCCTAACTCAAATAACTCTCTTGACTTTTCATTACATCTCTAGTTTACCGCTTTCAAAAACAAAAAAACATGACAAAAATGTCATGTCAGCTCTTCATTTCCTCAAAAGTTTTTAAATCTCTTTCTTTTTCTCCCAATATGCGCGCTTCTAATACTGGGTCCTCAAAAGCTTGAGCACAAATAATGGCTCTATCGTATAATTGGACAGCTTTTTCCTTATCCTGTTTATGAAATAAGGTACACATAGCTTCTAGCATATCTACGATTGGTTTCTTTTGAAAGTCCTGCGATAAAATCATCAATCTATTCATTGCCTTAACATAAGGCTCAAAAGTAGAGTAGGACTTTTCCATCCATTGAATGGTAAGTGACGAGATAATAACTTGTTTTAGCATATAGTTTGTATCCAAACTAGAAGTATTCGTTACCCTAAGAACTTTATGGGAAAGATTCCAAAACACCTCTCTATCATATACATTTGGCCTAGCTACACATGTTGTGAAGTACAATTTTATGAGAAGCAAATCATTCACCGAATAGTTTTTCCTTATCTTTACTTGTTCAAAATATTCATCAAGTAAAGCATCGCCAAACCCTGCATCTTCACTTACAAAGACATCAAAACTAGCTTGTAAGGCACTAACTGCAATCTGCTCATCCTCAGGTAGACTGTCATAATAGTGTTCGTAAACTCTTTCAAACAACTCTTCCTTAACCTGGATTCTATCATCATCTCCATAAGTTTGAAACTTAATGAGTTTATCCTTTAATATCAAGTACTCTGAGGGTAAAATCATATGATCCATATCTACTATATGTGAAATTGGACAGCCTAGTTTGTAAGCTATATACTCTACCTTGGATAAACTTGGAGAAGATTGACCTGATTCAATTCGTGCTAATTGGCGCACCGTTATCTCAGTTTCATCGTCACAAAGAGTTTCACGAGTGATATGTTTCATCTCTCGTAACATTCGGATTCTTTTGCCCACTTCCTTCTTAATATCCATCTTAAGATCTCCTGATAATTAGTTACCGAACAATATTATATTTTTTTATTATATTATACTACTTTTTATTGAACTAAGCAATGCTTAAAATTTTATATTACAAAACTTAACTAGGCTAAACTATCTTTCGCACGATAAATAGAAATTGACCTGCTTTACTTTTCTTGTACCAATCCTTCAAAATCTTGTCCTAGGATGGCTTGTACTTCCAATTGATTGGCATCTAATTGCTGGTAAAATGCTTTTGGTAGTGACTCTAGGAATTTTGCATAGTCCAAGCGGGCGATGGATTCGTAGTCTTCTGCTTTTGAACCATCACCAGAAATTACCACTAGGTCAATCTCCCAAACAAGCTCCTTGCCTGCTAGCTGCTGGGTGTAAGGCGCTGGTACAAAGGGTTCTTTAGGTAAAATCGTCTTGACCCCCTGAGCTAGGTGGTAGATACCGTGCACCTTGCCTTGAGCATCTGGGTAAAATTTCACGCTGGCAAGGTAGGCATCGGATCCTTGAACCTTCTTGACCAGCTCTTCAAAATGTGCCAATCCATCCTCAGCCAAAAAGCTCTCGAGGTATTCCTTATTGAGATAGATAGGGGACAAGAGCCCTTGGCAGTATACTAGACGAGCCGCCTTATCCGCTAAATAATTCTGAACTGTTTGTCGGAAATAAGCTTCAAATTCAAACCCTTCTAACCCTTCTACCACTTGCCCCAACTTGTTTGATAGGGCTTGGAGGAGAGCTTCTACAATCTCCCAGTCCGCTCTAGTAAGGAAGTCTGGAATCACCACTTGATAGCCTTTTCGACTATCCGCATAGTTCACCTTGAAGAGAAATTGCGACTGACCTACAATCCCACACTCCATATACTCGAGACGATTGAGGGGCTGACGGAGATAGACCGCATCATAACTGTGTGACTCCAAGCCCTCCACCAAGGCCAAGATAGACTTGGCAGTCAAGACCTCCTGTTGTCCTAGAATGCTTTCTTTATTTGGGATAAAAAATGTTTTCGCCATAACTGGCCTCCTTTGAAATCGTTTACACATAGTATACCCTATTTTCCTGAAAGATACAGAAACAAATTTTAGATTTTTAGATAAAAAGCATAGAAAAACAGCCCCTGAGGACTGTTTGATCTTATACAGTAGCGACTTGATCCAAGCTTTCACCGATAGCTGCTAGGCGCTCGATTACTTCTGCTTGTGTCAATTCATTTTCTGAAACATAGCGGTTGCGTGGGTGAACACGACACTCGTGTGAGCATCCACGAAGGTACTTGTCTTCATTTTCTTCTGATGTTAGGATACGACGGTTACAGAAGGGATTTCCACAGTTGACATAGCGTTCACATGGTGTTCCATCAAACCAGTCTTTCCCTACGATGGTTGGATTGACATGGTTGACATCGACTGCGATGCGCTCGTCAAAAACGTACATTTTCCCATCCCAGAGCTCGCCTTGAATTTCTGGGTCTTTACCGTAAGTTGCGATTCCTCCGTGCAATTGACCAACATCTTTGTAGCCTTCACGGACCATCCAGCCTGAGAATTTCTCACAGCGAACTCCACCTGTACAGTAAACCACGACACGCTTGTCCATGAATTTTTCTTTGTTGTCACGGACCCATTGTGGTAACTCACGGAAGTTGCGGATATCTGGGCGGATAGCCCCACGAAAGTGTCCTAGGTCGTACTCGTAATCGTTACGTGTGTCAAGAACCACTGTATCTTCGTCAAGAAGGGCTTCTTTGAACTCTTTTGGAGACAAGTAGGCACCTGTTGTTTCAAGTGGGTTGATGTCGTTGTCAAAATCGTTGTCTTCCAAACCAAGGTGGACAATTTCTTTCTTGTAGCGAACAAACATCTTCTTGAAGGCTTGTTCACTTTCTTCGTCAATCTTGAACCAGAGGTCCTCCATGCCTGGGAGGCTGTGAACATAGTCCATGTATTTTTGAGTTGTTTCGTAGTCACCTGAAACAGTCCCGTTAATGCCCTCGTCAGCGACTAGGATACGGCCTTTGAGACCGATTGATTTACAGAAAGCCAAGTGATCTGCCGCAAATTGCTCTGCGTTTTCAATTGGAGTATAAAGGTAGTAAAGTAAGACACGAATATCTTTTGCCATAAGATTTGTTCTCTTTTCTATTCTTAAATTTTCAGAATTTTTCATTCAACTATACTAGTATACCCACTTGGGAAAACGAATGCAATTTATTTGACCGGAAATTGTATAGAGAGACCTGCCACTGCACTTCATCAGTAACCATAGCGAATCGCAGATAATTCTCTCAATTTTTTGATTTGCTTAGCTTGACTTTCTGACAAACTTAGCTTGTTATCAATCAACACACGTGAGATGTCAACATTCATTTGACTCAGAATAAATGGAGTAGAGGTTCCATCGTCCTTTAATCGTTTTTTATAAATCACTAACTGATTTTTCAGGGGAGTAAGTTGAGGCGCATCCTTTATATCTTCCAATAGATAATCAATGATGGCCATCGCTTCACAACGTCTTTCACTTCCTCCAGCAAACCATTTTAATTGTGTCATACTCATTTCCCTCCTGAAATTCGCTTATAAATTGAAAAACTATAATTCCTAACTCTCGTGCCAGTATTTTACCCAAACACCCTATGTAAAAAAGTCAGCAAAAATGGCAAGGTCGCTACAATATTATTGATCACATGCACCGCATAGGATGGATAAATGCTCTTGGTATAGCGGGTCAAACCAGCAAAGATGATTCCAGATGTTGTAAAAACAAAAATATCTAACAGACTAGGCAGACTTGAAAAATGAGGAAGAGCAAACAAAATGGAAGGAAGAAGCAAATCAAGGCCAAATCGCGAATGTTTAAAGAAAGCATGTTGCAACAAACCCCTATAGATCAATTCTTCCATCAGTGGAACCAGAAAGAACAGGGCTATATAGATACTTAGCTCTGCAAAGTTAGTCCCACTATAACCAATCAATACAGCCCAACCTTCAGCAGTTGACTGGACATGTTTAGCTGTCTGAACGTTAAAAGAGATCTGGAGCACTACCACTAATACTGTCAAAATCGAATACCAAAGCCATTTTTCTCTTGGAATGCGAAAGAGATAACCATGGCCTGTCTTAACCAGAATCCAAATCATGACTCCGCTAAATAGCAAACTCAAGATATTTTGAATCCAGAAGAAATTACCAATCTGGGAAGAAAATTGCCAATAGTTTTGGACAATAAGTGTCAGCTGAGAAAGGCCAAATACGAAAAATAGGTAAGAGAAGACAGCACTCATTTTAAAAAGAAGGCGATATTTTTTCATAATAAATCCCCTATAGATGTATGTGTATCACATCGCATAAAACCTCAGAACCACTGTTTTCATTTTTACATCCTAAAAATCACTACCTCCCCTAGAGAACTAAGGAAGGCAGTGATCACATTTTTAGGAATTAGGAATGAATACACGAAATCAATCGATCTTATGATTTTTTGTTTTTCAAGAATTCGTCGTATTGTTTTTGCATTTCGTTCAATACTTTTTCGTAGGCACCTTCAGATTTTAATTTTTCCATCAATTCTGGAATAGCTTTATCTGGGTCTACAGTACCAGTGTTGATAGCTGTATCGAATTGTTGCATTGTGTTAGAGATTGCTGAGATTTCAGATTTCACACTGTCAGTGTTAAAGATAAATCCAAGTGCTGGAGATTCTTTAGCTTCTGCCAATTGTTTCTTAGAATCTGCAATTTGTTGGTCTGTAACGTTTTCGTTGATGTAAAGGATCCAGTTGTTACCAGTGTTCCAACCTGACATGTGAGTGTTTCCTTTGTATCCATCAAGGACGCGGACACGGTTTTCTTTACCTTCAACTTTTTCCCAGTTCTTGCCTTCTGGACCGTAAACAAGACCGTTCAAGAGTTCTGGGTTTGTGTTCAAGAGATTCAACACTTCCATTGATTTTTCTTTGTTCTTAGAGTTGTTTGAGATGACAAAGTTAGCAACTTGTGTTGTTTGGTTTTTCTTGATGAAGTTAGTGATTGGTTTGATTTGGATGTCTTTGTTCGCAACACGTGAGAGCAAGCTGTTACCGTAGTCAGCTGGTCCTACTGTTTCTTCACGAACAAACCAAGTATCTTGTTGAAGGTCAAATGAAGTGTCGCTTGTTGCTACGTCTTTTGGAATGTATCCTGCTTCATAGAATTTGTGAAGAGTCTTCAAGTGTTCTTTGAAACGAGGTACTTCGTAACGGTTTACAATCTTAGTAGTGTCTCCTTCAAGGTCGATAACGAATGGAAGTCCGTTTGGTACTGGGTAGTCAAAGTTATCAGATGGGATAAAGTTCTTCGTAACTGCAAATGGTACTACGTCTGGAGCTTTCTCTTTAATTTGTTTCAAGACTGGTTCAAGTGTTTCGTATGAAGTGACACCTGAAATGTCAATGCCATATTTGGCAAGAAGAGCGCCATTAAAGGCAAAGTTTTGAGATGATGCAACGTTGGCTGCAACTGGAACAGCGTAAATCTTACCGTTTACAGTGTTCCCTTTGATGTAAGCTGGGTCAAGTGCTTTGTAAAGCTCTGCTCCTTCTTTCTTGTACAATTCTGTCAAGTCCGCATAAGCACCTTTTTGAGCATTTACAACATAGTTATCTGCAAAGGCAATATCGTAGTTTTCACCTGATGATGTGATAACTGACATTTTCTTACCGTAGTCACCCCATCCAAGGTATTGGATATCCAATTTAGCACCAACTTTTTCTTCGATGATTTTGTTTGCATTTTCTAGCAATTCATCCAAGTTATCTGGTTTGTCACCGATTTGGTACATTTTAAGAACAGGTTTGTCACCTGAAGCTGAGTCAGCAGCTTTTTTGTTGTTACCTGAAAGGTTTCCACAAGCGGCAAGGCTTGCAGCCAAAGCTACTACGCTAGCAGATGCAAAAGCATATTTTTTCCAGTTTTTCATGATAAAAACTCCTTTTTTTATTTTTAAACTTATAAACGATTTAATGATTTGTAACTTCAGTCACTAAGATGAAGTTGGGAAGGGAGAAACGGTGTTTCTCAGCAAGTGCTACTCTTTCACACCACCGATGGTCAAACCTTTTACAAAGTAGCGTTGGAAGAATGGATACAGAATGGCAATCGGAAGGGTTGCAACCACAACCATGGCCATACGTCCTGTTTCTTTTGGTAGAGCAACTCCCAGTTGACCAGATAGGCCGACAGCTTTTGCAATGTAGTCCATATTTTGCTGGATTTGCATGAGCAAATACTGCAATGGATACAAGTTGTCACTCTTGATATAAAGAAGGGCGTTGAACCAGTCGTTCCAGAAACCAAGAGCTGTCAAAAGCGTGATGGTTGCGATACCTGGAAGTGACAATGGCAAACAAATCTGGAAGAAGATCCGAGCTTCACTGGCACCATCGATACGAGCGGATTCTAGAATGGCTTCTGGAATGGTCTTCTTGAAGAAGGAACGCATCAAGATGATGTTGAATGGTGAGAGAAGCATTGGAACAATCAAGGCCCAAACCGTATCACCAAGTTGGAGCAAACGAGTCACCACGATATAGCCTGGTACCAAACCAGCATTGAACAACATACTAAGAAGAGCAAAGATCGTAAAGAATCTGCGGTACTTAAAGGTTGTCCGTGAGATGGCGTAGGCATAAGTGGTTGTAATAAAGACGTTGGTCACTGTTCCGACTACGGTTACAAAAACTGAGATAAAGAGCGCTTGGAGAATCTTATCTTTAAACTGAGCCAAGAACTCAAAACCATCTAATCCAAACTGTGATGGGAAAAAGCTATATCCATACTGGAGGATGCTCTTTTCGTCTGTCACCGAAATGATGATAACGAAGATAAAGGGCAAAATACAAGAAAGAGCAATCAAACCAGAGATGATACTAAAGAAGATATCTGCCTTCTTACTAAAGGAGTGAATGCCGACATTATCGATTTTTTCTTTTTTAATTTTCTTTTCTGCCATATTCTCCTCCTTTCTAGAACAAAGCTGAGTTTGGATCGACTCGTCTTGCAAGCAAGTTTGATAGGATAACCAGTATCAAACCGACAACGGATTGGTAAAGACCGGCTGCTGAAGCCATACCGATATCTGCTGTCTGAGTCAAACCATTAAATACATATACGTCCAAAACGTTGGTTACATTGTAAAGCTGACCAGCATTGTGTGGGATTTGATAGAAGAGACCAAAGTCTGCACGGAAGATATTTCCGACCGCAAGGATGGTCAAAACTGTTACAAGCGGAGTCAACTGAGGAATGGTTACATTGCGAATACGTTGCCACTTGCTCGCCCCGTCCACTGTTGCTGCTTCGTAGTAGGTTGGGTCAATTCCCATGATCGTCGCATAGTACATGACACTGCTATATCCAAAGCCTTTCCAGATACCTAGGAAAAGGAGAAGATATGGCCAAATGCCTAAGTCAGCATAGAAGTTGATTTCCTTCATGCCAATGGAGGTTAGGAAATGGTTGAAAACTCCTTTGTCAATGTTTAGGAAGGCATCTGTAAAGAAACTGATGATAACCCATGACAAGAAGTAAGGGAACAACATAGACGTTTGGAAAATCTTAACCATTCTCTTAGAGCGAAGCTCGCTAAGGATGATGGCAATCCCTACTGATACAATCAAACCGATAAAGATAAACCCGAGATTGTAAAGAACAGTATTTCGAGTAATGATAAAGGCATCTTTTGAACTAAACAAGAATCTGAAATTATCTAACCCGACCCATTTACTATTCACAATACTATCTATGAAACCATTACTGGTCATATGGTAGTCTTTAAAGGCGACCACATTCCCAAATACTGGAATGTAAAAGAATAGAATCAGCCAGAGAGCCCCTGGTAAAACCATCAAGAGAAAGATCCAGTTATCTCTCAAGGTCTTTGAAAACTTTTTCATAATTTCCTCCCATTTTATTCCTAAAAACTGATTTCATCGAATTTTTAGGTTTGATAACGATTACATTATTAGTATACTCCTATTTGGAGGCTAGGTTAAACTACTAATTATAGAAAAAACTCCACAAATTATTTTATGTGGAGAAGTTTTTATATAAGAAGGATGTTTCACGAGAAACGCTTTGCATGCGATAAGTGTATTTCCGCTTTACTAATTGAAAACTTGTTCTAATATTGTGTGATGAAACTCGACAAAATGAACCTGGGCATTTATGATAGCCCCTGATTCATTTTTCTCAATCTCTGGCTGTCCTTCTGTGTGTAAAAGAGCAGGATTGCCATCCTTGTAACCAAAGAGAACCACCTCTGTCCCTGCTTCATTCACATAGCAAGCTAGGATATCGAACCGCCTAGAACCTGAACCTGCAATATAGCCATACCATTTAAAAGTATAATTCACCCCATCCACTTGTCCAAATTGCATTATCTGGTCTGGCACTGCAAGCCCATAGTAATTACCATAAGTGGCCAAATTGGTTGACTTGAATCCTTCACCTTTACTATCCGAGTAGGATTCCATGGCTTTTTTATCTTGTCTCTTAGAGACCTATTATCTGCAATCGGCTTATCCTCTATAGTTACACTAGTTTTGGAAAGAAACTCCTTAAAACGCTGCGCTAAATCTGTATTTTCAGTCTCTTCAAAGTTTGCAGTACTGATAGTTTCCAGTGCCTTATCAGCATGCAAGATTTGTGCTTGCCCATCTTTCAGTGTAAACAAGTAGAAATGTTTGTTCTGCTTGTCATAGTAGGCATCCAAAATCAAGTAGTCATAAGCATTGTCACTCGATACTCCAAAAACATTCCATTTGACACTTTTCTGAGAGACTGTTGTAGCTTCTAATTTTTTGATTAGTTCATTTTTTCATCAAAGTTTGTATGCTCTAGTCTATGATAGGACTGCCCCATAGAAGAAGCCCAGCTTGCAAACTCTTCTTCCCACTTTTCAGTATTGTATTGAATTAGCTTCTGAAAATCTGAGTAGTTCTTCATAATCAAGGCTTGATCAGTCGGATTAGATAACTGGAGTTCTTCCATGGCTGCACCTGTGGCAGCCACAGGTGACTGAACACTTGTATACTTGGATTCTTTTTCGTGCAAAAGAGCCTTTTGATAGGAATCTGCTAAATAGTGAAAATAGTTGGTTGTTTCCTTGGTTTGTTGCTCCCTTGGTATTGACGGACTAGTTGCTCCATCCTCTGTCATTTTATGGCAGGCAGATAAGACTAGCATGCTAGTAGCTAGGACTAGTAGTAGCTTTTTCATGGTCAGACCTCCAAACTATCTTTCTACCTTCATTATACTCCTTCCCTATCTCCAAATCAAAAAACATCTCCATGTGTTTAAAAGGAGATGTTTAACTGTTTGTGATAAATGCCTAGCCTATGTCGTATAAATGGTCGAAGCTGTCGCAATGGTATGCCACTGATTGGCTGTAGTTGCTGCGAAGTCCTTGTCTGCGTAGAAGTCAGTAAATGGTAAGATTTCCACTTCTAACTCGTCGATGCGGTCAATCTGTCCTGCCAGATAAGCCTCGATGCGGCTTTCTGCGCGTTTGATGCGTTGCAAGAGTCCACCCATACGGATATCGACCGTATCCAAGCCAAAGACCTTGTTTTCTTTCAACCATTGGTGGCTAAAGAGGGCATGGAAGTGTTCAATCTCGCTTCTGAGTTGTGGCAATTCTTGTCTTGCGATTTCTTTCAAGCTTTCTTTATCACCCGCTTGGTAGGCCTGACGAATGCGTCGTCCCACATCCACTTTACTACTTAAAATCTGGTTCAACTGGGCCTGAGTTTCAAAGAGATAAGCGTAGATGCCTGCTTTGTCTTTGATAGCAGCAAGGGTCTCCGCAGCATGCGCAAAGTGTGGTTTATCCTGTTCAGGTGTCATGTGTCGATCAAGAATCGGACAGAGAACATCCTGATAAAAGACGTAGCGGTTGGGATTGATACCGCTAAGATTGTCTGGTAGGTCTGGCAAGAGATTAGCTAGGTCAATCTGCATAAAGTCCTCAACCGATAGACCAGTATTGGTCTTGAAGTGTGCAGACAAACGGTCTAGGTCATTGCGGTAGCAGAGTTCTGCCCAGATTTGCAAGCTGGGTAGGATAGAAAACTGGGCAGTCTCGCCACCGTTGTCTCCCCAACCAGTTACGATGACTTCTTTGATCTGATTAGCACGACAGGCTTTATTGGCCTCGATAGCCACTAGACGGCTGAAATGGTTGTGTGGGGTAAAGCCAATCCACTTCCAAGCTCCCCCTGCAAAGGCGATATCTTGGCTAATCTTGTGGTGATTGCGGAAATTACGATTGTACTTTTCTTCGCTATCTTGGTAATAATCCCAATAAACCAAGGTTACACGATCTTTGAGACGGTCTAGGTAGACACGAGTTTCCTCAGGAATTTCCACATCGCGATCGTACTGGCCATCTGCTGACATGAGTTTGAAGAACATATCGCTCCACATTTGGCAGTGGAAACCATACTTATCGGCAATATCCAGCACGCGCTCCAAGTGTTGGCACATGAGGAGACTACGGTCCACAACACCGTTCAAGATCAGGTAGCGTCCCAAACCAACCAAGTGGGCTTCATCCATCCCGATATTGACCTTGCGAGTCTGCAGTTTAGATAGAGTGGCAAACATGCCATCAATCAGGTCATAAACCTTTTCCTCGCCAATAAGGAGAATGTCCTCTACATCACGGAGTTCTTGCACTTCCTTAACGCCCCATTTGACGAAGGCCGACAAGTGGGCCAAGGTCTGGATACAAGGCACAAAGGTCATATCAAACTGCTGGGCATAGGCTTCGATTTCCTGTAACTCTTCAGCTGAATAAGCCCCACGGAAGTAACCAAAGTATGGCTGCCCCTCAATCTGGTAGGTGTCTTCCATATAAAGCTCAAAGGTTGAGTAGCCCATGAGAGCCAAGACCTCAATCATCTGCTTGGCAGATATGACATTCAAAACTGCATTGCGCGAACAGTCAGCCATATAGGCCAACTCTTCGTAAGCAGCTTGTTCTTCAATCTCCACTTTATCATCTTCTGCCAGAGCTGTTGCCAACAAGGACAAGGCACGGTAGAGTTGGTGAGGTTTGCGATAGGTTAGTTGATAGTGTCCGCTTTCACCCTTGATAGAGATAGAGGCTTGATCAGACTGAGCGACTGCTACCTCTACATCTGCTAGCGAAATGTGCTTTTTAAGCAACTCTAATGCTTGCGCTTGTTTGGGACTAAGTCCTATAAAAACTACCATTGGTTTTCCTCCTGTAGCCAGTTGACAAGGGCACCGTAGAGATTGGCATCTGCATGATAGGTGCAAGCTTGGATAACAGGTGCGACCGTGTATTCTTCGTAGCTTTCGACAAATTCATCGACGGCTTTTTTAACACCTTGGATGAAGTCTGGATTTTGACTGATAGAGCCTCCAAGACTAATGACATCTGGATCGATGAGATACTGGATATTGAGCAAACCTTGAGCCAGATTGCGATTCATGCGCTCGATAGCTTCTTGGCAAAGGGCATTTCCAGCTGCAGCCTCTTGGTAAATCTTGCGACCATCCCAGTCAGTCTGACCAGATTTTTCAATCACGTATCGAACCATGTTCCCTGTAGATGCTAGTTGCGACCAGTTGTTAAGCTTTTCTGCTGGTGCAATGGTTGTCATGTAGCCAAACTCTCCTCCCAAGCCGTGGCGACCTCGGTGAAGTTTGCCATTGATTATCATAGCTCCGCCAATTCCTGTCCCAATCACGACGCAGGCTGCATTTTCAATCTCTGGGTGAGCCAGCAGTTCACTAAGTCCAACACAGTTGGCATCATTTTCTAGATGGACGGGTAGCTTGTGATGGGCAAGAGCTTCATACCAAGAAAAGCCATGGATGTAAGGCACAGCACTAATCCCCTCAATCACACCTGTTTCTTGATTGACCGCGCCTGGAACGCTCATGGCAATGCCCTTATAATCTTTCTCCGACAGACGTTGGTCTAGCCATGCCAGTAAATCTTCTAGGGTTTCTGGTGTCGGCGTACTTGTCTTATCTAGTATTTTTCCATCAGGAGTCAGACTGGCAAACTTAATCCCAGTCCCTCCGATATCAATAGTTGCAATCATCATATTTTCACCAAAAAAAGGGGCGAATCAGTAGTCAATCCTTACTCTTTCGCCCCTCCTTTCTATCTCATAGCATTAGTTATAAAACACTTTAAAACTGTTAAATGTCTTCTTTTTTGATCAATTCTGTACGAATTTCTTGTGGCGCTAAGAGTCCTGAATGAACTGGATATGGTCGCTCAAGTAAGTCAAGAATGGTTTGTTGCTGTTCTGATATGCGAACATTTTCTTGACTCATATTGTAGTAACGAAGTACATATCCTTCTTCATTTTCAGCCACTTTAAAGGCTGTCGGGCAGACTTGTGGCAAGCTGAGCGCTGCATGACTCAAGAGGCTACCAGTCGCAGCAACACTTCCTTCTTGTTTAGCAACTTGAAGACTAGTGAATGGTGTTTGGAAGGCTTTGGCACGACGGAAGGCTGAGAAGCGTTCCCCTGCTTGGTGGCATTCGAGAGCAAACTCGACTTCAAACTCACGCAAGCACTGAGCCTCTGGTGTCGGGAAGTAACCCCAGTCACCTAACTCACCTGAGGCACGAAGAATGGTCACGGCAATGGTATCGTCTCCAAGGATTTCATACTCGTGCAATCCTTTATTGGCCACTGTCACCCCTTTTTCATCATCATAAAGGCTGACAAAGGCTTGTTGGTGTTGAGGATTTTCAGGATTTTCCCATGAAACCGCTGGTTTATTTGGTCGTGTCACCACCTCATAAATGCTTTCAGAATCATTACTTGGACGCGTATTATGAGTCTTAACCAAGAGACGGATACGGTGGTCTTTGGCGGTGTTGGTAAAGCGAGTCTTGAAGCGGATTTGTGGATTGTCAACAAAGACGGTCATCTCTGTTTCAAGAGGAAGGGTTGTCAATTCTTCTGAACGCCCAGCTTCACGCGTCATAAACTCGATGATGCCTCTCTGTTCCGCATCCAGTTTTTCGTCTGCACTTACTGGAATTGTCAATTCATGCTTGAGCAAGATTGTAGCAAAACGAGCTGTATTTTCTAAGACTTCACAGCCTTTGAGTTCTGAGTAGATAGGCTCTGTTCCTTTTGGTTGGAAATAGATGTACTCATTTCCAATGTCACCACGGTCTTCAAAGCGAACAACATCTTCATACGCTTCATGAGTTGTCTTGTCATAGACTGTGATGTTTTCATCCACACTGACCGTTACAAATGGCGTATCAATCACTCCATTTTGGTAAATACCGTCACGGTGTTCTTGTTCTCCTTCGAGCAATTGGAAGGTTGTCCAAGAAAGTGGTGCCAGATGAACAGGGACTGTCACGCGCACTTGTCGAGCGATACGAGCCTGACGGAACTTGTCTTTTGGCAAATCATACTCAAAGTTAGCTCCCAGGTCTTCGATTTTCGCTTCTACAGCATGCCCCTCCAAGTCTTCGACACGGTAGTTTGGCAAGGTCAAGGCTGCCATCTTCTTGTAGCCTTCTGTTGGGTGCAATTCCTTGAAATCACAAACCGCCACATCAATCACTGTGCTGACAGTGTCAACCTTGTCATGCAAGCCTGTATTGATAACCGTAAAGAGATGGTCGCTTTGGGCTTCGTGAGTTGCGATTTTACCCTTCCACTCGTTGAGAAGATTGGTCTTAACGAAATTTCCAACTTGGTTGACCTTGGCAAAACGTGTTTCCATCTCACGGTGAACTTCGTCCACACTACAGCCACAGATACTATCATGGGGAGCATTTTGTAGAAGGACTTTCCAAGCATAGGTCAACTGGTCCTTATGGTTGTGCCCACCAGTGATGACAGTCAATGGCTCCACTACTTGTTCTAGGAGGTTGCTATTTTCTTGGAAAGCTTGTTTGAGGTAAATACGGGATGAAGAAGTGTTGGCAAGTGTATACCAACCGTCTGTTTCTTGACTGGTCAACTCACCTGTAACCGTAGATAGTTGCTCAGGCAGAGCACTTTCTACTGCGTGGATATAGTCATCAAAGGAACTATGCACAAAGGTCACATCTGGGAAGAGTTCATTTGCTACACGAATGGCTTCGCTCAGATTTCGCTGTACAGGTTGGTGGTCACAGCCGTTCATCATCAACCACTGGTTGGTCGAAGCGTAGTCACGCACGTCTGCCAATTTTTGTTTCCAAAAGGCCAGAGCTTCATCCTTATCAACAGGGATTTCATTCCCATTACTGTACCAGTTGGCAAAGAGGATACCGAGGACACGACTTCCGTCTGCACCCTGCCAGTACATTTCTGAAAACTGAGAAGTAAACTGCTCATCTTCGAGGACTTGGTTGTCAAAGCCAATCGGCTTCACACCACGGCCAAAGGCTGCCACGTGAATACCTGATTTTTGAAGGATTTGGGGAGCTTGTCCCATATTTCCAAAGGTATCTGGGAAGTAACCAATCTGAGTAGATTTGCCCCATTTTGCACATTCAGCTTGACCAATCAAGGTATTGCGGACGTTGGCTTCACTGGAAATCAAGTAATCATCCTGCAAGATGTAAAAGGGACCAATTTTGAGTTTGCCTTGGTCGATGTAACCTTGGACTTTGTCGTGATTTTCAGGGCGAATTTCCAAGTAGTCATCAAGGACAATGGTTTGACCATCCAAGTGGAAACTCTTGAACTCAGGGTCATTTTCAAAGAGATCAAAGAGATTATCAAATAACTCCACCAACTGCATACGGTGGCTTTCAAAAGGCAAGTACCACTCACGGTCCCAGTGACTATGTGAGATAATATGAACTACAACATTTTCCATGAGTAAAACCTCATTCTAACTTAAATTTTTATTTCTATCTAACTAAAGAACTGACTAGCGGATATCCAGGTAATCCAAAACTAACTCACAGAACATCATGTTGGCCCAAGAGAACCATTCGCGAGAGTAGAGCGTTGGATCATCTACGTGGAAGCTTTCATGCATGACACCTGTGCCACCATCGCAGGCAACCAGCTGATCGAGCAAGAATTTCTTCTCCGCCTTATCTCTTGTTGTCAATCCTTGGATAGAAAGGGCAATGGGCCAGATATAGCGATAAAAGGTATGAGAACTTCCGAGACCGCTAGCGTATTCTCCTTGGTAGAAGTATGGATTTTCAGGGCTTAGAATGGTCCGACGAGTTGCTTGATACACTTCGTCTTCAATGTCGCAATAGCCCAGATAAGGCGCCGCCAGCAGACTCGGTACGTTTGGATCATCCATGATGCTAGCATTTCCTAAACCATCCACTTCAAAGGCGTAAATCTTTTCGCCCTTGCTGTTGGAGGTGTAGGCATAGTTTTCGATCCCTTCTTGGATCTCTGCTTGCAGACGTTTGGCATCTGCGATGATGCTTGAGCTATCAGCTAGATTCAATTCTGCAAAGATTTCTTGGACATAACCCAAGACAACGACTGCAAACATATTGGATGGAATCAAGTAGCTATACTGACAACAATCATCACTTGGTCGGAAGGCTGACCAGGTCATTCCTGTCACGGCAAAGTCCGGACCAAATCCATCATTCACCAGAGTATCTTCCTTGCGGTCTGTATCCCGAACGAAACGATAAGGAGAGTTCTTGTGGTCTTGCTCTACTGTCCAGAGATGAAGTATTTCCTTGGTCGCTGCGACAAAAGTCTCATCAAACTGACTAGTCTCTCCAGTCTCTTTCCAGAGGAGATAAGCCAACTGCAAAGGATAGCAAAGCGAGTCCACCTCGTACTTGCGTTCCCAAATCCAGCCATTAAGGTCTGTATGGTCAGTTTCGTGGTGCCCCTTCCAGTTCTCCTCAATGTTAAAAGAGTTGGCATAAGGATCCTTAAGCACCAAGGTCATCTGACGCTTGACCAAACCTGCAATGGTCTGACGCAGGAGAGGATCTCTTTTAGCCACATGAAGATATGGTCGTAACTGGGCTGTCGAATCCCGAAGCCACATGGCAGGAATATCCCCAGTCAAGACAAAAGTTGAACCATCTTCTAGAATCTCGACCGTATTGTCCAAAGTGTCTGTGTAGCAACGCTCGAAGACATCCACCCACTCCGGATGGTCCTTGGTCCGCTCCGCTACTTCATCTAGCCATTCTCTAACAATTTCTTTTGAATAAATCATCGTGCAGTTTCCTCTTTCAAACAAGTTTCATGTTCAGTATATAGTTTTTGAGACAGAAAATACATACACAAATGATAGTCATTTTTCTACAAAATTGCTTACTTTCGACCCCCATATCTAAAGGCCTCATTTTTCTGATATAATGTAGAAAAACAGCTAAAGGAAATACCATGAAACCACTACTTGAAACCATCGATACCCGCTTTGGGACTGCTAGCAAGCATGCCTTTTCTCGGGGAAATACCCTGCCCTACACAGGCGTCCCTTTCGGGATGAATTATTTTGTTCCCCAGACCAGCGATCAGGAGGGTGCTTGGTTTTTCGATTCGCATCTGCCCATTTTTCAGGGGATTCGATTAACCCATCAGCCCAGTCCTTGGATTGGCGAATATTCTTGGCTCCTTCTGACACCTGTCACCGGTCAACTGGGCGGAGATAGCCTCTTTCACCGCCAGTCTTCTTATGATATAGATAAAGCTTGCTTCCAGCCTCACTATTTGAAACTCTTTTCTCTGCGCTATCAGATTGAAACCCGGCTCACACCGACTTGCTACGGCGCTTCTATTCGTTTGGAGCAAAAGCAAGGGAAAGCCCTCTCCCTCTATCTTCACACAGCAGATGAACTGACAGTCGAGCAAGTAGATAAGCGGACTCTAGCCCTGAGACAAGAAGGGAAAACTGAGACTAACAAAAATCTACTAACTATGTTCACTGCCCTGCAAATGAATACGGATATTCTTGCTGTCAGCCAAGAAGGTGGAGACTGGCGAATTGACCTAGCAGATGGTCATGCCGAGATTCGGCTAGCGGCTTCTTTCATCTCCCCTTCTCAAGCTCTGCTTAATATACCTCAAAAGGACTTTGATAGCTGTAAAGCAAGTGCGAAAGCGGACTGGGAAAATCTCCTCCATCGTTTTGATGTGCTGGAGACAGGAGAGGCTGACCGAACCTTCTTTGACCACTGCCTTTACAGACTCTTTCTCTTCCCGCAGACTTTTTATGAGGTTGATGAATCAGGGCAAGCCATCCACATGGATCTGGCTACTGGTACTGTCAAGCACGGTGTCCTCTTTAGCAACAATGGTTTCTGGGATACCTTCCGAACTACATTTCCCCTCTTTGCCCTTATCATACCAGAACACTATCACCGCTTTTTAGAGGGTTTCCTCAATAGCTACCGCGATACTGGATTCCTTCCAAAGTGGCTAGCTCCAGATGAACGTGGCATGATGCCCGGTACCCTGCTAGATGGCATTATCGCGGATAGCGCCTGCAAGGACATGGCTCCCGACTTGGAAGAAGAACTCCTTCAAGCCATGCTTGAAACAGCCACCAAGTCCGACCCTCTCGGCATCAATGGTCGCCACGGACTAGCCCAATACCAAGAGCTTGGCTACCTCTCTACCGACCACCACGAAAGTGTCAGCCATACCCTAGACTATGCCTATAGCGACTTTTGTATCGCTAGCTGTGCCGAAAAACTAGGTCAGAATGATATCGCGGAAACTTATAGAACTGCTTCACAAAATTACCGCCATCTATTTGACGCTGAGACAGGTTACATGCGAGCGCGAGACAGCCAAGGCAACTTCCGCCCCGACTTCTCTCCTTATAGTTGGGGACGCGACTACGCCGAATGCTCTGCCATTCAAGCGACTTTAGGCGTCCTCCACGACATCCCAGGCTTAATCCAACTTATGGGTGGAAAAGAAACCTTTAGCAACTATCTTTTGAAATCCTGTCAGGGCGCTCCTCTCTTTGAAACCACCGGCTATGGTTACGAAATTCATGAAATGAGCGAGATGGCTACCGCTCCTTTTGGGCAAATCGCCATTTCAAACCAACCTAGTTTCCACATTCCTTATCTCTTTCGCTACAGCGACCACCCTGACTATACCGCTCTACTCATCAAGACTCTGCGTCAGAAAGCCTTTCACCCAAGCTGGCAAGCCTATCCTGGCGATGAAGACAATGGTAGTCTCTCTGCTTGGTACATCTGGTCGGCTCTCGGATTCTATCCGACCTGTCCGGGCAAGCCCAGCTACGATATCGGAATCCCTCTCTTTGACCGCCTCCGTATCTTCCTGGCTAAGGAAAATAAATGGCTGGATATACATGCCGAGCAAAACTACAGCCATTTCAACTTTGTCAAAGAATGCCGATTGGACAAGTCCCCAGTATCTAGCATTCAACACCAAGACCTCTTGAAAGCTGAGCAACTGACCTTTACACTTAGCTGGTTGCCAAGTCACTCATAACCAAAAGAACCTTTGCATGACGCAAAGGTTCTTCTTTTATGAAACTTGTACTTGAAGCCGGTCAATAAGCTGCCCATCTACCGTCAAATTCAGATAAAAATCTAAGCTTTTATCTCCTGAAAAATACAAGGTTGGTAGCGTTAGCCTTTTTTCAGTCTCGCCAGCTTGAAACGCAAGAACTTGAATCTCATCCCGATAAGCAACACCATGCACACCCGTCCCTGGCTGAATCGAAATCTTAGCTTCTAAAGGACTGCTAAATTCTATGCGCTTCACTGTAAAGTGGACATTTTCTCCCTTGGTCACAGCTAGACTTTTTTCTGAAAACTCTAGTTGCTGAACAACTTCTTTTTTTGACAAGCTAGGTGTTTTATAAAGTGAAATCTTGGTTAACAAAGGCAAAGCCTGTGCCTCTGTGATGATTACACGCACCTTCTGCGCCTCAACGACTGATCCTCGTAAGAGACGTTTGTAGCCAACAGTATAACCAGATCCAAACTCCTGCCAGACACCATCCAACTCTACCTGAACATGGAAAGCAGCGATGCGTTGCCCTAGCTTCAAATCTTCCCTCAGCTCGATTACATCGAAAGTCTTGGGAGTTCCTAAATCAATCTCTAACTGGATTGACAACTCTGAATCACTTGCCCATAAACTAGTTTCCAGTTCATCTGTCAGATGATGACAGGCAAAGTCTGGTGATAGAGCAGGGCCATATACCTTGGCTCCCAGAGCCAGATCTTCTTTATAGAATTCGTCACGGTAGGCAGCAAATTCATAGAGGCGCTGGATATCCTTTTCATCAAAGAGGCCATCTTGGTTTGGTGGGATATTAAGCAAGAGTGGAGTTCCCCGCCCTACTGAGTGAAAATAGATCTCGACCAACTCCTCGAGAGACTTAGGCTCCTGATCCTCATGGTAAAACCAGCCTGGCCGAAGAGAAACATCTGCCTCACCGATTGAAAACAGCGTCCCCGAGGGATCTCCGTGCTGTAGATAATCTAATTCCGCCTCTGTCCCCAACTGGTCGGGTTTGACTTTTTGCCACAAGGGAGCCCCTGCATAGCCCCGTTCATTTCCAATCCAGCGAATACTAGTTCCCTCAGTTGAGAAAATCAAACAATCGCCCTGCAAGTCACAAATGGTTTCAAACCAGGTCTCAAACTCATAGTTGACCTTCTGGGCCCCTTCCCCTCGAGCACCATCCATCCACACCTCAGAGAACTTCCCGGCATTCCCATAGGCAGGATTTGACAAGATTTCCTTCAACTGAGCCAGATAGTAGGCATTGTAGTCCGCTTCTCGGTCCACGTGATAGAGGGGACTGTGAGCATCCCAAGGCGACAAATACACTCCCATATCCATATCAAACTCAGTTGCGGCTTGGGAAACCTCAAGGAGCAAGTCCCCCTTTCCATCCCTCCAAGGGCTAGCCTTAACCGAATAGTCCGTGTAAGCGGTCGGATAGAGCACAAATCCATCATGGTGCTTGACTACCAAAATCAGCTTTTTAAAACCCGTTTCTTTGAGTACCCGGACCCATTCACGCGCATCCAACTTGGTCGGGTTAAAACGCTTGGGATCCTCCTGCCCACTTCCCCATTCTTGGTCATAAAAGGTATTGGGGCCAAAATGGATAAAGGCAGCTAGTTCATCCTCTAAATAAGCTAGCTGGGCCTGACTTGGTAATGGCCCATGTGGTTTTATTTTTGTCATCATCTCATATCTCTTTCTCTGATTATTTCTCTTGCTCACAAAGTTATCCACAACTTGTGGATAAGAAAACATGCCTAAAAACTAGCTTTTCTAGACTCCGGCTCTTTGACTTTAAACCAAGCACCTTCAGCAAACTCTGCTCAAATCCCCACTGCACTAGGATTTCTACTAGAAAGCTGACCAGTTACTAGTTGCCGGTGCTATTATCAAGAACCCTCTAGGATATTAGCTGAATCTCCTGCTCTCCCCAGACTTATCCACAACTTGTGAATAACTCCTTCTTCCTAGTTC
Organism: Streptococcus oralis; assembly: GCF_003944215.1. Lineage (GTDB taxonomy): Bacteria > Bacillota > Bacilli > Lactobacillales > Streptococcaceae > Streptococcus > Streptococcus oralis_BI. The sequence continues at coordinate 29,120 of NZ_RJVZ01000009.1, forward strand.
TTACCGCGTTGACTATAACAAAAAATCTAGGTACCGTCAATAAGACAAGGCTGTCTCCCTAAATACTCAGAAAAGATTCTATAATTTGTACAATATACATTTTATGCCATTCAAAAGAAAGGCTTTCAGATAGATTTCATATAATTTTCTAAGTGGCTTTCAATCATTGTTCTTCTCAATTCCTCGTCAGAAATGACTTAAAATCTGGACATTTCTTCTTAAAATGTGAAATTTAGCATAATTTTTTCAAAAAATATTATATTCTTTATAGTAGAAGTTTATACATTTATTTCCTCTAATTCCTTTTGCTATCGTATAATAACATAAAATACTACTAAAACCTTGTTTTGTCCGAATTTTTAATCATTTTTTACTATTGACACGCCTCTGAGAATATGATATAACGTAAATGTAAGCGGTACCAAAAAGGTGCCACCGTGAAAATTTTTAAGGAGGAAAACACATGTCTTCACATCCAATTCAGGTATTCTCAGAAATTGGGAAACTGAAAAAAGTTATGTTGCACCGTCCAGGCAAAGAGTTGGAAAACTTGTTGCCGGACTATCTCGAAAGGCTTCTTTTTGATGACATTCCATTCTTGGAAGATGCTCAAAAAGAACATGACGCATTTGCTCAAGCTCTTCGTGATGAAGGAATTGAGGTCCTTTACCTAGAGCAATTGACTGCTGAATCATTGACTTCCCCAGAAATCCGCGATCAATTTATCGAGGAATATTTAGACGAAGCTAACATCCGTGGTCGTCAAACCAAGGCGGCTATTCGTGAATTGCTTCACGGTATCAAGGACAACCAAGAATTGGTTGAAAAAACTATGGCAGGGGTTCAAAAAGTTGAATTGCCAGAAATTCCTGAAGAAGCAAAAGGCTTAACTGACTTGGTTGAGTCAGACTATCCATTTGCTATTGACCCAATGCCAAACCTCTACTTCACTCGCGACCCATTTGCAACCATTGGTAATGCCGTATCACTTAACCACATGTATGCAGATACTCGTAACCGTGAAACTCTTTATGGTAAATACATTTTCAAACACCATCCACTCTATGGTGGAAAAGTAGAATTAGTCTACAACCGTGAAGAAGATACACGTATTGAAGGTGGAGATGAGCTCGTTCTTTCTAAAGACGTTCTTGCAGTAGGTATCTCTCAACGTACAGATGCAGCTTCGATTGAAAAACTCTTGGTGAACATCTTCAAGAAAAATGTTGGCTTCAAGAAAGTATTGGCATTTGAATTTGCTAACAACCGTAAATTCATGCACTTGGATACTGTCTTCACCATGGTTGACTATGACAAGTTCACAATTCACCCAGAAATCGAAGGCGATCTTCGTGTGTACTCTGTCACTTATGAAAATGAAAAACTCAAGATTGTTGAAGAAAAAGGTGACTTAGCTGAACTTCTTGCGAAGAACCTCGGCGTAGAAAAAGTTCATTTGATCCGTTGCGGTGGTGGCAATATCGTAGCAGCTGCGCGTGAACAATGGAATGACGGCTCCAACACTTTGACCATCGCACCTGGTGTAGTCGTCGTTTATGCCCGCAATACCATTACCAATAAGATCCTAGAAGAATACGGGCTTCGCTTGATTAAGATTCGCGGAAGCGAATTGGTTCGGGGCCGTGGTGGACCTCGTTGTATGTCTATGCCATTTGAACGTGAAGAAGTATAATCGCTGTTCAGTATTTGTCAATAAAAAATGTAAAAAATAGAAAGAGGAAATAATAGAATGACACATTCAGTATTCCAAGGACGCAGCTTCTTAGCAGAAAAAGACTTTACTCGCGCAGAGTTAGAATACCTTATCGGTCTTTCAGCTCACTTGAAGGATTTGAAAAAACGCAATATCCAACACCACTACCTTGCTGGTAAAAATATCGCCCTCCTGTTTGAAAAAACTTCTACTCGTACACGTGCAGCCTTTACAACTGCAGCTATTGACCTTGGTGCTCATCCAGAATACCTCGGAGCAAATGACATTCAGTTAGGTAAAAAAGAATCTACTGAAGATACTGCAAAAGTTTTGGGTCGTATGTTTGACGGGATTGAATTCCGTGGTTTCAGCCAACGTATGGTTGAAGAACTAGCAGAATTTTCAGGTGTTCCAGTATGGAACGGTCTAACTGACGAATGGCACCCAACTCAAATGTTGGCTGACTACTTGACTGTTCAAGAAAACTTCGGTCGCTTGGAAGGCTTGACATTGGTATACTGTGGTGATGGACGTAACAACGTTGCCAATAGCTTGCTCGTAACAGGTGCTATCCTTGGTGTTAACGTTCACATCTTCTCACCAAAAGAACTCTTCCCAGAAAAAGAAATCGTTGAATTGGCTGAAGGATTTGCTAAAGAAAGTGGTGCACACATCCTCATCACCGAAGATGCAGACGAAGCTGTCAAAGGTGCCGATGTACTTTACACAGACGTTTGGGTATCTATGGGTGAAGAAGACAAATTCGCAGAACGCGTTGCACTTTTGAAACCTTACCAAGTCAATATGGACTTAGTGAAAAAAGCAAACAACGAAAACTTGATCTTCCTCCACTGTTTACCAGCATTCCACGACACTCACACTGTTTATGGTAAAGATGTTGCTGAGAAATTTGGCGTAGAAGAAATGGAAGTAACAGACGAAGTCTTCCGTAGCAAGTATGCTCGCCACTTTGACCAAGCAGAAAACCGTATGCACACTATCAAAGCTGTTATGGCTGCTACTCTTGGAAATCTCTATATTCCTAAAGTATAAAACTTACTCGTATACACAACACAGGGGTTGAGACGAAAGCTATGATAGCTTATCAGTTCTAGCGAAAGAAAGCAAGGATTCCGTTTGACAGATTTGCCACCTTACTCTTGTCATCTTCCTGCTTCCTAGTCTCATTCTGATAAACGTCGGCTATGCGTTCAACCCCTTTTATTAGTAGTAATGACTAATTTGTCTTTTAAAAAGACGCTACCTCCACTTCATATTTTATCATCATACCTGCCTGTAGCTCTTGGAGTTCTGTCAGGTTTACCATATTAAAGGAAGGAGAGCTCATGTCTCATAGAAAAATCGTCGTTGCTTTAGGCGGAAATGCCATCCTCTCCACTGACCCATCTGCCCAAGCTCAACAGGCTGCTCTGGTAGAAACAGCTCGTCATCTGGTCAAGTTGATTCAAAACGGAGATGAACTGATCATCACTCACGGAAATGGTCCTCAGGTGGGTAATCTCTTGCTTCAACACTTGATGGCAGATTCGGAAAAAAACCCTGCCTTCCCCCTTGATTCTTTGGTTGCCATGACCGAGGGTAGTATCGGTTTTTGGCTACAATGTGCTCTTGATAACGCATTGCTCGATGTAGGACTTGATAAAAATGTCGCTTCTGTTGTTACCCAAGTTATAGTAGACAAGGAAGACCCTGCCTTTATCAATCCCACCAAACCAATCGGTCCATTCTACTCAGAAGAGGATGCCAAAGCTGAGAGCGAAAAAACAGGAGCAACCTTCAAAGAAGATGCCGGTCGTGGCTGGCGTAAAGTGGTGGCTTCACCAAAACCAATCGACATTAAAGAAATCAACAGCATCCGCACCTTGCTCGATAATGGTCAAGTTGTCATCGCAGCAGGTGGAGGAGGTATCCCTGTTGTTAAAAATGAAAACGGTTACTTACGTGGGGTCGAAGCCGTTATCGACAAAGACTTTGCGTCTCAACGACTAGCAGAACTCGTCGAAGCTGACCTCTTTATCGTCCTTACTGGCGTAGACTACGTTTATGTCAACTACAATAAACCTGACCAAGAAAAACTTGAACACGTTACCGTCAGTCAACTAAAAGAATACATCAAACAAGGACAATTCGCACCAGGTAGCATGCTACCAAAAGTCGAAGCTGCTATCGATTTTGTAACCAACCGCCCAGAAGGCAAGGCTGTTATCACTTCCCTCAGCAATCTAGGCGCCTTGATCGAGTCCGAAAGCGGAACAATTATTGTTAAAGACTAGCCATTTTAACCCAAGTACAAGCTCTAACTAGGAGTACTCAGGTAAACCAACATCATTCGTTTTTATACTTTGTGGCATAGTTTAGGAGGAAAAACAAATGAGTGAAAAAACAAAAAAAAGGTTCCAAATGCCTTCATCTTACACTGTTTTGATCATTATTATTGCTATCATGGCAATCTTGACTTGGATCATTCCAGCAGGTAAGTATGACACGAACGAAGCAGGTGGCCTCATTGCAGGTACCTATCAAACTGTTGACTCTAATCCCCAAGGGATTTACGATATTCTAATGGCTCCAATCCGGGCGATGCTCGGTCACGAACCAACTAAAGCCGCTATTGACGTAGCCTTCTTCATCCTCATGGTTGGAGGATTTCTAGGTGTCGTCAATGCGACAGGCACATTAGATGTTGGTATTGCCTCTATTGTTAAGAAATACAAAGGACGCGAAAAAATGCTGATCCTCATCCTCATGCCCCTCTTTGCACTTGGAGGAACAACTTATGGTATGGGTGAAGAAACCATGGCATTTTATCCACTCCTTGTTCCTGTTATGATGGCTGTTGGTTTTGATAGCATTACTGCCGTTGCCATCATTCTACTAGGTTCTCAAGTTGGCTGTCTTGCCTCTACTCTCAATCCCTTTGCTACTGTTATCGCTTCTGATACCGCAGGTGTGTCATCTATGGACGGGGTTATCCTTCGTATCATCTTCTGGTTTGTTATGACAGGTATTAGTACTTACTTTGTCTACCGCTATGCAGAAAAGATTCAAAAGGATCCCACAAAATCACTTGTCTACTCTCAACGTGAAGAAGACCTTAAACACTTCAATGTCACTGATAACGAAAATGCTCCATCTGTCTTGAACAAGAAACAAAAACATGTTCTTGCCTTGTTCATCTTGACTTTCATCATCATGATCGCCAGCTTTATCCCTTGGGTAGACTTGCACATCACTCTATTTGAAGACTTCAAGAATTGGTTGATTGGTCTCCCTGTTATTGGTGGAGCTATCGGTTCATCTGCTCTACCATTCGGTAGCTGGTACTTCCCAGAAGGTGCGATGCTCTTTGCTGTGATGGGTATTCTTATTGGTGTTGTTTACGGCCTTAAGGAAAGCAAGATTATCTCTACTTTTATGGCTGGTGCAGCAGATCTTCTCACCGTAGCCTTGATTTGTGCAGTGGCTCGTGGTATCCAAGTTATCATGAATGATGGTATGATTACTGCAACTATTCTACACTGGGGTGAAGTCGGACTTCAAGGTCTCTCTTCTCAAGTCTTCATCGTTTTGACTTACCTCTTCTACCTTCCTATGTCATTCCTTATCCCATCTTCATCTGGACTTGCTAGTGCTACAATGGGAATCATGGCACCACTTGGCGAGTTCGTTAACGTAAAACCTAGTCTCATCATCACTGCCTATCAATCTGCATCTGGTGTACTAAACCTTGTCGCTCCAACTTCTGGTATCGTTATGGGGGCTCTCGCGCTCGGCCGTATCAGTCTAGGAACTTGGTGGAAATTTGTTACTAAACTCATTGTCGTTATTGTCATTGTGAGCATACTTCTTCTTATCCTAGGTACCTTCCTACCATTCCTTTAGAACAAAGTGTGAGGTAAAACGAATGACCGTCTACATCACTGACTCCATTAAACAGAGCTTTATACAGAGTCTAAAGACTCTCATCTCCTACCCATCTGTCCTCCAAGAAGGGGAAAATGGAACACCTTTTGGACAAGCTATTCAAGACGTTCTAGAAAAGACGCTGGAAATCTGCCGTGAACTTGGCTTTAAAACTTATATTGATCCCAAGGGCTATTATGGTTATGCAGAGGTTGGTGAGGGAGAACTCCTTGCCATCCTCTGTCACTTGGATGTTGTGCCTGCAGGAGATTTGTCAGATTGGCAATCTCCTCCATTTGAAGCAACTATCAGAGAAGGCAAACTCTATGGACGAGGGGCACAAGACGACAAAGGTCCTTCACTCGCAGCTCTCTACGCAGTGAAAAGCTTGCTGGACCAAGGCATCCAATTTAAGAAGCGCGTGCGTTTTATCTTTGGTACGGATGAAGAAACTCTTTGGAGATGTATGGCACGCTACAACGCCCTCGAAGAAACAGCCAGTATGGGATTCGCCCCTGATTCATCATTTCCTTTGACATACGCTGAAAAGGGGCTCCTTCAAGTCAAGCTTCATGGCCCCGGTTCTGATTATCTCAAGCTCGATGTCGGAGGTGCATTTAATGTCGTACCAGATAAGGCAAATTATCAAGGTCCTCTTTATGAAGCGGTTTGTAAAGGGTTGAAGGAAGCAAATTTTGATCACCAAACCACAGACCAAACCGTGACCGTACTCGGGGTACCTAAACACGCCAAAGATGCTAGTCAGGGTATAAATGCAGTCATTCGGCTTGCTAGTGTACTCGCACCTCTCCAATCCCACCCTGCCCTCCATTTTCTAGCCGACAAAGCAGGGCAAGATGGTAGAGGGCTTGGAATCTTTGGAGAAGTTGCTGATGAACCGTCTGGTACCCTTTCCTTTAATGTTGCAGGGTTGACCATCAATCCCGATTGCTCCGAGATTCGGATCGATATACGCATACCTGTGCTAGCAGATAAAGAGAAACTGGTGGCACAGCTCACTCAGTGCGTCAAAGACTACCAACTTAACTACCAAGAATTTGACTATCTAGCCCCCCTCTATGTCGCAAGAGATAGCCAACTTGTTACTACCCTTATGCAAGTCTACCAAGAAAAAACCGGAGATAAAACTCCTCCTCTCTCATCAGGTGGTGCTACCTTTGCCCGCACCATGCCAAACTGTGTAGCCTTTGGCGCTCTTTTCCCAGGAGCACAACAAACTGAACATCAGGCAAATGAAGCAGCTGTCCTAGACGATCTTTATCGCGCTATGGACATCTACGCAGAGGCGGTTTACCGTCTCGCAACCTAACCAGATAAAGGTTTCTACCAAAAAATCCCGCAGATTTGCGGGATTTTTCTCTTGCATCAATGCGCCAACATTTCTTGGGCGATTTCTTGACCAGATAGGTTATCTGGGTAGTAGGTTGGCCAGTTATCCATCTCTTCAAAGAGGGCTTCTTGGCTGGTGCCTACAAAGAAGATATGGAAATGTTCTGCCTTGACTGGAGCGATATTGTGGTCACTAAACTGAACATACTTGAACTGTCCAGCGTCCGCATCTGTCGCTTCAAAGAGGAAGCGCACGCCACGATTGCCTTTCTTATAAGTCAAGATTTTCTTGCCGACATACTTGTAGGTGAATTTCTTGCTTTGGCCACCTTGGATGAATTCCATGGTATTGTCCGTGATATTAATCTTAGTCACATCTGTCTGATAGCCTTTTCTATAGTAAGCCTTATACTCATCCTTGGTCATCTTGCCAGTCAACTTAGCCTTGTAGTCAAAGACTTGATCGAAGGTTCCATCCTCAAGGAAAGGATAAACTGACTGCCAGTTGCCTATATAGTCACTCAAGGTGCGGTCTTTGACATCTGCATCCTCAAAGTAACCATTGTGAACTGTCTTGGTATTTTCTTCCTTCTCTGGTTCGATTTCTGGTCCTTCTTGGTCCGTTGTTTGTTTCAAAGCCTTGAGGTTTTTCTCCATCACGGAGATATAGTCCTCACCAGCCTTGGTTGCTTCTTCTGTCAGGCTTTCTAGCGGATTGAGCACATCTAGTTTGACGCCCGTTTCTTTTGAGAGGGTATTGGCGAGGGCTTGTGAGGCATTTTCCTCAAAGTAGATATAAGAAATCTTGTTTTTCTTGATATACTCTGTCAATTCTGCCAAACGTGCTGCTGATGGCTCTGCATCTGGTGAGAGACCTGAGATGGATACTTGCTTGAGGCCGTAGTCCAAAGCCAAGTATCGGAAAGCTGCGTGCTGGGTCACAAAGCTCTTTTGTTTGGCTTGAGACAAGCCATCTGTGTAGGTCTTGTCCAAGGCTTTTAGTTTCTCAATATAGGCAGCTGCGTTCTTCTCAAAAGTCTCTTTTTTATCAGGATAATCTGCTGACAAGCTGTCACGGATATGCTCTACCAGTTTGATGGCGCGTGCTGGTGATAACCAAACGTGGGGATCGTAGTCGTGATGGTGACCCTCACCGCCATGATCATGCCCTTCCTCTTCTTCCTCACCACCTGGCAAGAGCAGCATATCACCTGTCGCCTTGATAGTTTTCACCTTTTTCTTATCCAAGGATTCTAGTAATTTTGGAACCCAAGTTTCCATATTTTCATTTTCATAGACAAAGGTATCTGCATCTTGGATTTTAGCAACTGCCTTGGCAGACGGTTCGTATTCGTGAGGTTCTGTACCAGCACCGATTAGAAGTTCTACATTAGCAGTATCTCCTGCGACTTGCTTGGTAAATTCGTAGACAGGGTAAAAGGTTGTCACGATATTTAGCTTCCCATCTGCCTGTTTTTGATTGGAACAAGCCACTAAAAACAAGGCACATAGACTAGCTAGCAATAAGCTCAGTTTTTTCATTTCATTCTCCTATTTGATAAAGCGTTTCAGTAGACTGACTAACAAAAAGACAGCTACAAAGATAATGGTGATACTAGCGCTGGCAGGGGTTTCCGCATAGTAGGAAATATAGAGTCCTGCCACCATTCCCAAAAAGCCAATAGCGCTGGCTAGTAACATAACGGATTTAAAGTTTTTCCCCAAACGAAGGGCAATACTAGCTGGCAAAACCATAATGGTCGACACCAGAAGAGCTCCTGCTGCTGGAATCATGAGGGCAATGGCCACCCCTGTCACCATGTTAAAAAGAATGGACATGGTACGAACTGGAAGTCCATCCACAAAGGCCGTATCCTCATCAAAAGTCAGGATATACATTGGTCGCAAGAATAAGAAAGTCAAGAGTAAAACGACCGTTGCAATGGCAAAGAGGAAAATCACCTGCTCCTGACTAATGGTCACAATAGACCCAAAGAGATATTGGTCCAAACTCATGGAGCTCGAACTTTTCCCCTTACTCATCACAATAAGGGAGACTGCAAGCCCTGTTGACATGAGGATGGCAGTTCCGATTTCCATAAAGTTCTTGTAAACCGTACGGAGATACTCCAGAAAGATCGCAGCTATCAAGACAATAACAATGGTCGAAATGGTTGGAGAAATCCCCAAAACCAGACCAAAGGCAACCCCTGACAAGGAAACGTGACTAAGAGTATCACTCATGAGACTCTGACGACGTAAGATAAGGAAGGTCCCAAGGACTGGAGAAAAGAGACTCATGGCAATAACAGCCAAGAAGGCACGCTGCATGAAGTCATAGGATAACAAACTAAGCATGGTCCACCTCCTGGTCACTCTCGTGAACGTTAAAACAACGCCATGGCGAGTCTTGGTTACGCACTAGATGGATATTGCGATCTGCGTAGGCCTTGACCTCCTCAGGGTCATGGGTAATCATCAAAACGGCCTTGCCATGATGGTGGGCACTGTGGTGCATGAGTTCGTAAAATTCATTTTTGCTCCCCGCATCCATCCCTGTCGTCGGCTCATCCAAGACAAAGATATCTGGGTCAGAAGCAAACATCCGTGCAATAACCGCCCGCTGCTTTTGCCCTCCCGAGAGGGAGCCAATTCGTTTATCACGATGTTCCCACATACCAACCGAGTCTAGACTGGCCTTGATATGCTCCTCATCGTGAGCATTCAAACGACGGAACCAGCCCTTTCGCGGATAGCGACCCGACTTGACAAATTCATAAACCGTACTTGGAAAACCAGCATTAAAACTGGCAATCTGCTGAGGAAGATAGGCTATCCTAAGCTTTTTCCCATGAGTATTTGTCTTTGAGATGGTTACCTTGCCAAATCTTGGTTGCAAGATGCCTAGACTCGCCTTGATAAGCGTCGTCTTGGCAGCTCCATTTTCACCAGTCAGGGTGACAAACTCCCCGCTATCAACACTGTAGTTGATATGCTCGAGGACAGGTTCTTTGTCATAATAGAAAGACAAGTCCTCTACTGTAATATACCGCATTATTTGATTTCTCCTACTAAAGCAGTTAAAAACCGCTGGATAACTTCTTGTTCATTTGGAGTAAACTGACTTGCCACTTGTTCATAGGCTAAGAGCGTGTGCTCATGGTGATGGTGGTGTTCCGCCGCTACTGGTCGAGCCAAATCAGTCAACTGATAAAAAATCACACGCGCATCCTTTGGATCTCTCGATGTCTCTAACATTCCTTCTTTGACCAAAGACTTGATAGCCTTGGTCACTGCCGCCTGACTGACGTTAAGACGACGAGCCAACTCCGAGTTGGTTAGGGATTCTTCTGACAAGAGCATGAGGATGTGTTCCTGAGTATTGGTCAAGGCTACGTCACTTGTGCAATGCCCTATCAGAATTTCATGCTGGTTCTCAGATCTCAGGATCACCTCGTTTAAAAAGTTATCGATTTCCTGTGCAAGCTGTCTCATGTGTTACTCCTTTCTTAACTATCACTTTTAGATAAAAGTATCGATAGCCACCGATTCTTTACTGGTTAATTATATCATAAACCAAAAAAGAGTCAAGGGAAAAAGGCGTAAAAACGTTTCCCTAGACTCTTCTAGATGTAAAATTTAACCTATTTTTGCTTTGGTTTTCGACTCGATAAGATACCTGCCAAACCAGCTACCATTCCCATCAAGAGCAAGAAGATGGACTGTTCGCTTCCTGTATTTGGGAGGGCTTTTTCTGAGACAACTGCCTTCTTGCTAAATTGACCTGCCACCTCATAAGTCAATGGCACATTTGTAGTCGCATCATTAGCAGCCGCATTCGTTTGAGGCGTTTCTACCGGCAGACTAAAAGTTGTAGAATCCACAGAAATCGTCCGTGAGTTCGGATTAATCTTTTCATACTGGGTCAAATCAGCGGTTTTCAGATACTCTTCAAAGGCTGCATCCATAGAAGGACCTTCTTCACGAGCGCCACCCAACATAGTATAGCCATCACCACCCGCAGCTAAGAAATCATTAGTTGCAAGATAGTATGTTTTTGCGAGGTCCAGGAGTTCATAACGACCAGTTGCACGGTTTTTAACCTGGATGGCCAAGACACGTTTGCCTGATGGTAGGTTGGTATCATAGTAGACCTTCACACCTGAAACTTGCAAGAAACCACCACTTGGCTCTAACAATGGTTGGCCGTTCTCATCCAATACCTTCTTACCATCCTTATCGACCTGCAAGATAGATCCGAGTGACTTTTCAAACATATCCAATACTTGTTGCCCCGTCACTTGGATTTGTGAGATGGTATTTCCAAATGGAAGAACGGCAATGACATTTCCTTTAGTGATCGGTTTGCCTTTTGCAATGGTTTCACGCAAGCCACCACCATTTGTAACAGCGATGTCTGTCGGATGGCTAAATCCTGTCTGACCATACTGATAGAGAGAATCTGCTACGACGTTTCCGAGGTTGGTTTCACGGACCCGAACATTTTCACGATCTCCGTTGAGTTCTACAGGGCTGTTTGAAACGACTTCAACAGCATTTTCAGCATCGTATTTTTGTTTAATGTCTTTGACCAGTTTTTCAACTGTTGGATTGGCTGGTAATTTTTTAGCATCAGCAGCCGCAATCTGAGTTGGATTACCCAAAAGCTGACGTGATTTGTAGGTGATTTTCCCTACATTATGAAGGTAGCTTCCTGTCTGGTTATAGGTAACATTATCTCCATAGGTCGTTGATTCTACTGTATGAGAGTGACCATCGATTACTGTTACGCGTTTCCCTTTCAAACGAGGATTTTTAGACAAGGCTTCTGCCAAAGTTGAACCGCGCCATTCGACTGGGGTTGTAGTATCAACACCCAAGTGAGCGAGTACGACATAGTGTTTGTAGTCCTTACCTTCTGCACGCGCCTTGGCTTGAACTTCTTCGATAACCTTATTGACTTCAGAGATTGGATCTGTAAAGGTTACCCCTTTGACATTTTTAGGGTGAGTTTTGGTAGCTGTTTCAGGTGTTGTCACACCGATTACAACAAACTCATCACCTTCCACAGTCTTATCTTTATCAACGATTGTAGAAGCTTCAAAAAGACGAGCTCCATTGACATAGGTATTTGAGCTAAGTAATGGGAATTTCAAGATTTCCTTGTATTTTTTAGCTTCGTCTAAACCAAAGTCAAACTCATGGTTTCCTACTGCCATGGCATCATACTGCATCTGATTGAGAATTTCGGCGCGTGCTTCACCCTTTGTAGAGTTGGAAATCGGTAAACCTTGGAAGGCGTCTCCAGCATCTACGACGAGAGTCGTTTGATTTGATTTCGCGCGTTCCTGCTCGATGACAGTCGCTAGCTTAGCATCTCCAATAACTCCCTTTTCCTCTACGATACGACCGTGGACATCATTGGTGTGCAAGATAACGGTGTCTTTTTCTTCGCTTTTAGGAGATTCAACAGGAGCTTCCTTTGCTTCCGCCGATTCAGCACTTGCGGGACTTGCCGCCTCTGTTGTTGGAGCTACAGGAGTTTCTGAAGTTGCAGGATTTGTTACTACTGCTGGACTTTCTGCAGGGGCAGCTGCTTCTTCAGCATAGACCTGTCCAGCTAAAAAAGCTGGGGCCAGTAGGGCTGTCGACAAGACAGGTAATAAGAAACGTTTATTCATTTTGAAATCCTTTTCTTTTCTTTTTTCCTTCATATTATACGATATTTCTGAAAAAAATGAAACTTTTGACTTGTTTTTATCTAAAATATTCGCCATTTAACCAAAAAACCTGAACCAAAAAGTTCAAGTTTTTTTATCAATTTATTGAAAATCTTTGATATTTCCATCATAGGTCGCCCAGTCCTCACTAAAGAAGCGGTCATTCATCTTGTAGTCTGGAGCTGGTTTTGGATCCGTCAAGAAGGGATTGGCAACCTTATCAAAAGCCAACCAACCCAACCAACCTATATGAATGGTATCCTTAACAAAATAAGGGTCCCCTCCATTTTTTGAAAAGTCAGCAATATTAGTAAACCCCTGACTTTCTAGTTGGTAACGAATTTTCTCCACAGCATGCTGGTACATCTCTTCGCTAAGGCCTGTGTATTCCATCCATTTCTTATTGACCGGTTGAATGACAAAGAGCACATTGACCTTCGATTTTGCAAATTGATTGAGTACCAGCTGTAGATCATTGTACTCCGTTGACTTGAGGAAGCTGTAATTTTTTTGAGACCCCTCCCATTTTTTTAGATCTTTTTTCACCCGAGTATTATAAAACTGATTTTCCATCCTCATATCATTATTGGTCGTATTTGCCTCTGCGTCCTTACGAGCGATTTTCTCTAACTCATCATACGAAAACTGATCCGGAAGATCTTTTAAATAATTTTCCACATGTTCCTTGTATTTGAGTTTTCCTCGAATAGAAAATTGTCCAAAGAGAGAGGATTGTTTTTCGTTGAATCGTGCAAAGATATCAATAGTAGCTCGATCAATCTCTGACAATTCCTCGCCTTTCGATAGCTTTTGAACAATTCCTCTCAATGCCACACCCGGATTCTGTTTTAACAAACGAATAGCTGCATGCTGAGTCGCAGTGTCACCAGATTGATTTTCCAAAAAAGCTGTCAACTGGTCACTATTAAAATAACTCTGAAAAGCTGAAGAATCAACGTCTGATTGCGTAAACCACTGAGGTGAAATAACGAATACCGCCTGATTGTTCTCTATTTCCGGCAAGATTTGTTGTAATCCAAAATATTGGATGAGAGAGGTTGCTCCTGCCTGACCTAGAAAATAAGGACGATAGGGACGATTGTATTTTTCTGCTAAAACAGCAGGATGCATACTATCAAACCGAACCCATTCACTTGACCCTAGAAAAGGAATAAAACGCATATTTGGATCCGTAAGGGCCCTCACTTTTTGGCTTCTCTCTTTAAAGCTCTCTGTACTAACAGAAGCCGCCGAGTACTTCTCCTCCGTCAGATTATGGCTTGTTGTACTTGGATAAAAAAAGATGAGTAGAAGAACCAAAAATCCAGCAATGAAGATAGGACCGAAGATCAGCCACAAGCGTTTAAGCATTCTTTAACTCCGTGATACCTGCTACGATTTTATTAGCCGTATTCCAGTCATCACGACCGAACTCCGTCACTGGAACACGAATGTCAAAACGGTTTTCAATCTCAACAATCAATTCAACCGTTCCCATGCTATCCAAGACACCGGCATCAAAAAGATCTTCATCCATCATGTCAGAAACATCTTCCATAAACAACTCATCAATAATTTCAATAACTTCTGATTTGATATCCATTTTTTATATCCTTTTATTTTTTAAACCATAAATCATTCAAAAATCCAGAAAAGATTAAGAATGAAACCATCACGACATGGAAGGTGACAACCATGCCAAGCAACTGAATCCAGCGATTCTCAGGTAAGGAACCCTTCCCAGCTTTTTTCCGTTCTTTATTGAGCGCCTTTTTCTTACGAACCCAAGCATCATTGATAACCAGTCCAATCCCATGAAAAAGTCCATAGGCGATGTAGTACCAGGTCACACCATGCCAAAACCCCATAATCAGCATATTGAGGATATAGGCTACACTTGAGGTCACATTGCGATTTTTAAAGATCTTCTTTCTGGTCATGACCATAACCATCCGCATAAAGACAAAGTCACGAAACCAGAAAGACAGACTCATGTGCCAGCGATTCCAAAACTCTTTTAAATCCCTTGACAAAAAGGGCTTGTTAAAGTTGATAGGACTATGAATACCCATCAAGTTTGAAATGGATAAGGCAAACATAGAGTAGCCCGCAAAGTCAAAGAAGAGCTCCAGACCAAAGGTGTACATGACCGCTAAAGCATAGAGGTTAAAGAAACCACCTGACTGCAAGGCTAAGTTCTTTAAAGGAGGCAACAAAATCTCTCCCAGAATATGGGCCAAGATAAACTTGTAGAGAAAGCCAAGCATGATATACTTGACAGCCTCTTCTAGCATATCCATCAGTTCATCCCGCTCAGGAATGGTCTCATAATTTTCATTGAAGCGTTTAAAACGATCAATGGGACCACTTGAGAAAGTCGGCATAAAGAGAAGAAAACGTAAGAATTGCCAGATCGTTAAATCCTTGATGACACCATCTCTCAACTCAACGATAACCCCAACTGCACGAAAGGTTAAGTAAGAAATCCCTAAAAAGCCAAACAAAGATTGAGGGCCGTGAATAGCAGGAGATACTTTCACAAAGACGATTGGCAATAAGGATAGAAAACTAACCAGGTAAAATATCCATTTACTATCCCGTTGTTTCCTGTACCTTTTGTAGAAAAATACAAGCAGTACTTGCCAGATAACATAAAGGATAAGAGCGCTTATTTGATTCGTCTTTCCACCGACCAACATGGTGACGATAAAGAAGAGACTAACAAGCACCTCGTACAAGGCAAAACGTTTCTTGAAAAAAAGACCGATGAAGATAGGTAAAGTCGCAACAATCACATACAAAAAATAATAAAGATTGCCATAAGGTTCCAAATGAGGCAGCTGTTTGTAAAGCTCCATCATCTATTGTTTACCTCATTAATCAAGCCCTTAATATCAATTTTACCATTAGGCGTTAGTGGTAAACTATCTCGATAGAGGAATTTCGATGGCATCATATAAGACATCATGATATCTGCTAGGTCTTCCTTAATAGCCTTGGTAATATCGATATCACGTTCAAACTGCTCGCGGACACCGTCCTTTAGGATAACATAGGCCAGTAGATTTTGCACCTTGTGGTCCTTGTTATAACGTGGAACAGCAACAGCCGACTCGATATAGCGAGATTTGTTGAGGTTTTGAGAGACATCTTCAAGCTCAATACGATAACCGTTAAACTTAATCTGGAAATCCATGCGTCCACCATAGAGAAGCAAGCCCTCATCTGTCATAGTTCCTACATCCCCTGTGTGGTAGGCCGGAAGACCTTCGAACTCAAAGAAAGCTTCTGCCGTTTTTTCAGGGTTATTCATATAGCCTTTTGAAACAGCTGGCCCAGAAACAATGATTTCTCCCTGTTCACCATTTGGCAGTTTTTTGCCTTCCTCGTCAATGATAAAGGTCGGAGAATCGGCCTTGGTATAGCCGATTGGTAGACGTTTGAGAGTCGTCAACATCTCGTCTGTTACGGCAACAGCTGATAGGGCTACTGTTGCTTCTGTTGGACCGTAGGCATTGATAATGCGGGCATTTGGAAATCGCTCACGCAGTTTTTGGGCTGTTTTGACAGTCAATTCTTCACCATCAAAGTAGAAATGCGTGATTCCAGGCATTTTCTCACTATTAAAGTCTTCTGACAACATGGCCATATCTGCAAAGGAAGGCGTTGATGTCCAGATAGCGATTGGCAATGAAAAGATGGTCGCAAAGAGTTTTTTGAAATCCTGAGTAATAGCTGAAGGAAGAGCGAAAAGCGTACCACCCAATGCCAAGGTTGGCGCCCAATACATGACAGATAGGTCAAAAGAATAAGGGGGCTGGGCCAGCATTTGTGGACGACTTGGCGTCGCAAATTCTTTGTCTGTAATCATCCAGTTGGTAAAACTGAGGAGATTGTCGTGGGAAATCTGCACTCCCTTTGGCTTACCAGTCGTACCAGAAGTATAGATGATGTAGTAGTTATCATCTCCCTTGACTGGATGCGTGATCTCATAGCTAGAAGCTTGAGCAAATGCTTCTTGAACTTGCTCTAAATTCAGCATCGGTGTGCTAGTTTGCTCTAATGGAAAATCCGAGATGGCAATAATCAAGCTTGGCTCTGCAACTTCTACGATAGCAGAAACTCGTTCCAAGGCCGAATGGCTGTCAATGGGAATATAGGCATGCCCCGATTTGGTCAGCGCTACAAAGGTAGCCAACATCTCATATTCCTGACCACCAAAAACGACGACTGGAGATTTCTCAGGCAAGTCAAGTCGATCGATAGCTGCAGCTAAACTATCTGAATCAGCCTTCAGATCACCATAAGTATGCTCCTGACCTAAAACATTGTAGACAGGATATGTTGGTTGTGTTTGAGCAAAGTGCTCAATCGTTTCAATCATATCTTTTATCGGTTTATTAGACACAGTTCTTCTTCTCCTTTAAACTAGAACTCATTATAAATAAAGGTTCCTTGACTCTGACCAAGGTAACTAAAAAAATAAAGCAAACCAAGTAAGATTACAAAATATAGGACGGTCTGTCCCAAAAACATATACAATTTTCTGTGTTTTCCCATAGTTAGTGTGTTCAATTTTCTATGATTTTTCAAAAAAGCTATGCAACTATGCATTTACTATCTTATCTTCCTAACATTTTACCATTTTATCAACCTTTTTTTCAACTGTTTACCATAACTTAAAAGTTTGTTTTAGCTTATTTTAAGATAAATTAAAATGTTAACAGTAAACGTAAACAAAAATTTCCATTTCTATAAATCTCCTATACCAGTCATCAGAAATTAAACAGTTTAAAAAATGACAACAAACACACGGCTCCCCCTTTGGGCATTTTTATGCTAAAATAGTAGCTATGGATAAAATTATTAAAACTATATCAGAAAGCGGAGCCTTTCGTGCTTTTGTCCTTGATAGCACTGAAACCGTCCGCACTGCTCAAGAAAAACATCAAACTCAAGCCAGTTCAACTGTTGCACTTGGTCGTACCCTTATCGCTAGCCAAATTCTCGCAGCCAATGAAAAAGGAAATACCAAGCTAACGGTTAAAGTTCTTGGAACAAGCTCTCTCGGTGCCATCATCACGGTCGCAGATACCAAGGGTAACGTTAAAGGCTACGTTCAAAATCCAGGTGTTGACATCAAAAAGACTGCAACGGGTGAAGTCCTTGTCGGACCTTTTGTCGGAAATGGTCAATTTCTCGTTATCACAGACTACGGTACTGGAAATCCCTACAACTCCATGACTCCTCTCATCTCTGGGGAAATCGGTGAAGACTTGGCCTATTACCTGACAGAAAGCCAACAAACTCCTTCAGCAGTCGGCCTCAATGTCCTTTTAGACAAAGACGACAAGGTCGAGGTTGCCGGTGGTTTTCTTCTCCAAGTATTGCCAGGAGCCAAGGAAGAAGAGATTGCTCGCTTTGAGAAACGCATCCAAGAAATGCCAGCCATCTCAACACTTCTGGAAAGCGAAGACCATATCGAAGCTCTCCTCAAGGCCATCTACGGTGACGAATCCTACAAACGCCTATCTGAAGAAGAAATCCGTTTCCAATGTGACTGCAGCAAAGATCGCTTTTTGGACGCTCTTGCCAGCCTTCCAACTTCAGACCTTGAGGAAATGAAAGAGGAAGACCACGGGGCAGAAATTACTTGTCAATTCTGCCAAACTACTTATAACTTTGATGAAAACGACCTGGAGGAACTCATTCGTGACAAATCTTAATACACCTTTTATGATTGGCAATGTTGAGATTCCCAATCGTACCGTTTTAGCACCCATGGCTGGTGTCACCAACTCAGCCTTTCGTACCATCGCAAAAGAGCTTGGAGCTGGACTCGTTGTGATGGAAATGGTCTCTGACAAGGGAATCCAATACAACAACGAAAAAACCTTGCATATGCTTCACATCGATGAAGGCGAAAATCCCGTTTCTATCCAACTCTTTGGTAGTGATGAAGACAGCCTCGCACGCGCAGCAGAATTCATCCAAGAAAATACCAAGACTGATATCGTCGATATCAACATGGGCTGCCCAGTTAACAAAATCGTGAAAAACGAAGCTGGCGCTATGTGGCTCAAGGATCCAGACAAAATCTACTCTATTATCAACAAGGTCCAATCTGTCCTTGATATCCCCCTAACTGTCAAAATGCGCACCGGCTGGGCTGACCCATCTCTAGCAGTAGAAAATGCTCTCGCCGCTGAGGCTGCTGGTGTCTCTGCCCTTGCTATGCACGGTCGTACCCGTGAGCAAATGTATACTGGTCACGCTGACCTTGAGACCCTTCACAAGGTCGCTCAAGCTTTGACCAAGATTCCATTTATCGCCAACGGTGACATCCGTACGGTTCAAGACGCTAAACAACGCATCGAAGAAGTTGGTGCTGACGCAGTTATGATTGGCCGCGCAGCTATGGGAAATCCCTACCTCTTCAATCAAATCAATCATTATTTTGAAACAGGAGAAATTCTCCCTGACTTGACTTTTGAAGACAAGATGAAAATTGCTTACGAACATTTGAAACGCTTGATTAACCTCAAAGGAGAAAACGTTGCTGTGCGTGAATTCCGCGGACTCGCTCCTCACTACCTTCGGGGAACATCTGGTGCAGCCAAACTTCGTGGAGCCATTTCCCAAGCTAGCACCCTGGCAGAGATTGAAGCTCTATTGCAATTAGACAAAGCATAGTCTCACATCTACAACTCACAAAAACGGCAAAGCTCAAAAATGAGTCTTGCCGTTTTTATATATTTTCATCTTGTAAATCTAATTGCTTCACTCTAGCTATATAATAGGACATAATCAAAAACAAATTAAGGCTGACAATCCATATAGACCATTCATGAAGAAAATGCATCAATACAGCCAAGCTGATTGCGCCCACTACGAAACTTCCCACAACAATCCCATAATTTAAGGCCTGACGACGGTATTCTTGGATATTTCCTTCTCTTCTAGCAATGCGATACAAAGCGGTCAGCATCTTTCGGTAATTTCCAGACGTCATAAAAATGACATAGGGATGATCTTCAATCAAACTGCCCGTAAATGTTAGCATCATCATTCCTGTTCCAAAAGCGATGAAAGGAACTTCTAATAGGGGAAATCGTGAAAAGAAAGGTAGAATAAGAGTTCCAATAAATAAAGGGAGCAGCATCTTAACCCGCCAGTAGGCCGTTTTGCGGTATTCTTTCATGTGCAATGCAAACAGAAATCCTAGAGAAAAGAAAATAATGGAGCAGAATCGTAGCATCGTATTGATAACATTTGAGTCGTGCCAATCAGATATCAATAGGAGAATATTCCCTGTCTGTGTCGCTACCAAACTATGGTATTGAATATGGCAAAACACATCCAAAGAACCACCTACAAATCCAAGAAATACTCCCATCAATCGTGTGTTTTGAGGTAAGATTAATTTATCCGCCATGTATTATCACTCGTTTTCCTTTGGTTTTTTTATTATACCACTTTCTCTTGGAGAAACTAAGTGAAAAACAGTTGACTCACTCTTTTACAGAACGATTTCTAGTAAGAGTTAAAACACCAAATTTTATTATTGAATCAAGGCAACGCTTGAAACTTTACCATCCGCACCTGTTGTAATTTGGATGATTTTTCCTCCACCGATTTTGGCATTATACTTGCCATCATCAAGAGTGTAAGAGTAGCCTCTGATAGAATAGTTTTCTTTCTTTCCATCTGCAGTTTCTACTGTAAATTGGCCCCCTGATGAAACCGTAATAGTTTCGCCATTCGCTCCCTTCCAGTTTCCTGCAGCTGCTGAGAAATCACCATCGACCATGGTTAAAACTCCCTTGTAGCGTTTGTTATGTTCTGCTTGCTTGTCTTGAAGTTTGCGATCAGTTGTTGGATCATAGCCTGACTGGTTAGACTGGGCTTGAGAGCCTTGCTGAGTTGATGGAGTCTGAGAAGGGGCTTGTTGACTAGGAGCTGCTTGTTCTTGTCTTGATTCAGGGGCTGGTTTCGCTTGTGACTGATCTGCCGTTGTAGAAGACTGACCAGAAGATGCCTGAGCTTTTTCAGATGAAGCTGAGCTTGAAGGTTTTTGAGTCTTGCTTTCTTTGTTAGAAGAAGCTGCTTTAGAACTTGATGATTGGCTTGTCTTTGCAGAGCTACTAGTTTGAGTGGTTTCGTTTTTATTTCCACAAGCTCCCAGTAGCAAGGTAGAAGCCAATACAGTCGCTGCCATCAATTTGATATAGGTTTTCTTTTTCATTTTTTACTCCTTTGTAATATTTTTGAAATATTAAGAAATTTTTTTGTAATATAATTGTAACATTAGACCTTGAATCTGTCAACTATTTAAAGAAACTATTTTAAAAATTGTTCTCTCTACTATTTCTATTCGTAATCGAAACGAAAAAATAGAAAATTTCTTAGATTAGAGTCCTATTTTTTACATCATCCTTGCGTAATCGCTTGCATCGTCTTGGATAAAGGGCTACAGTACTATTGAAATAGGTTAAAAATATCTAATAATAGCAAATAAAGAGGTCGGGAACTTTGTCTCGACCTCGCTTTTTATTTCAATCGATAGGTTTTTCTTGGTTTCTTTTTAGGCACTCGTTTGAGTCCAGCTTCTTCTACATATTCTCCGTATTTTACGAGAAAGTTATTGCTGACGATTGGGCGACCGGGGTTAATAAGATTGACCAGTTCAGTCCCTTCGTAGACAGTGAACTCCTCCTCCAGCAGATAAAGGAAGGTCGGATTCCAATCGAGACGGCCTTGGATTCGTTTGATAGACTCTTGAATAATGGCATAATGGTCAAAAGCGAAGGCTTGTTCCTCCAACTCCACTCCCTCTATGTAGCATTTGCCTGTCTGAAAATCCACATCTACAAAAACCACATCCTTGGCATCGTCTCCTGCTTGAACAAGTTCTAATGCACGACTAGGCAAATAAACCAAGTGGGCAATGGTCACTGTCCAGCCCCGTGGGTCACGGCCGGGGGTCGATACAGTCATCAATTGCTCGATTTTCTCCAAAGGTAGATCAAGATTGACTTCTTCTCTCACTTCGCGCTGACAGGCATGTGTAGCATCTTCTCCCTTGTCCATAAAGCCTCCAACCAGAGCCAAACAGTTTTGATAAGGGTGGGCCTTGCGACGGATCAGTAAGAGCTTGATCTTTCCTTCGACAAAGCAGTAAGCCACCATATCTACTGTCACACTTGGTTTTTCGTATTGAGGGAGTTCCTGCCTGTAGTACCAGTCTAAAAACTCCTCCTGACTGGCATGGATTTCATAATATTCTTTTTCCGTCATTCCTTCTGGAATCTTTATGTCTGCCATCTTATGCCTCCTTTCGAACTGCCTTGGTCCATTGGTACCATCCCACTAGACTGTTCAGTGTGTAAACCCAGTACATCCCTTGGATATGGATATTTTCACCCCACCAAAGGTAGATACTAAAGAGATTGGTTGCAATCCAGAAAATCCATTGCTCACGGTAGAGACGTGTCATCAAGAGCTGACCAACACCATTGGTCGCATCGGTAACACTATCACGGAAAGGGCGAGCGCTATTGATACTTTGGTAAGCCAAGCCCATACCAATCCAAATGATGGCAGTCAAGGCCAAGTACTTGAGCCAGTCAAGAACAGATAATTTCTTAGCTTCAAAGTGGGATTCTTCTGGTTTTCCTTGGTCATTGATACGATTGGACAACCAAGCATAGAGACCAATCGGTTGCATGACAAAGAAGTAAACGGTCGTCAAAACTTCACCATAAAAAGTCGCATTCATGGCCAAAATCAAATAGATAGCCGAGTTAATAGCCCCAAAGAGATAATTGCTTGCACGCCCTTCTGCTACCAAGATAACACAGACAATCCCAGTCCAAGATGCAAACAAGCTCAACCAGTCATGGCTTTCTGTATTTTGCGTGAACTCTAAGATCAAGGGAACACTCGACAAGGCGATGAGATACAACCACTGGAAAAGACTACGACCGACAAAGAGGTCTTTCCAGAGCAAGCGCATGATTCCTGCAAAACCAATCTTACGGGCTTCGGCATGGACATTTTTAAAGTTTTCGATAAATTGTGTGATTTTTTCAGTTAGTTCTTTCATATTTTTCTCCTAATCTGCTTGGTAAATGGTATCGATAGCCACTTTTGCTGCTTCATAATTGCCTAGATAATCCTCCGCTAGATAAACTAAAGGAATATTGGTTAAATATCGCTCTCTCATCTGATCCAAATGCTGGGAAAAACTGTAGCGAATGTGGTCTTCTGCCATGGTCATATCTCTAAATCCGTCATTGACATAGGATCCGATAGGTTGCACAAAGAGAATCAAGTCCCATTTTTCCTTAGCCAAGATAGAGGCAAAGAGATTGTCAAAGGTTTCCCCTGATAAGTCTCCTTGGTCCTCAGTCTCCATGTAATAGTCATAGTATCCCTTGGTTACTAAAGAGTTTGTGTCAGCTATCACTAGGCCTCGATTGGCATTGCTGTCGATTAACTTGGAGGTCTGGTCATACTGTCCCAAAAGGAGATAATAGTAATCCTTTGGAGTCAATTCATCGTCGCGGACATTGTTTTTGATCTGGTACTCACGCGCGTATTCTAGACTAACGGGCGCATCGTAATACCTTGCCAAATCCTTGGCTAGAGTGGTCTTCCCATTGCTGGCACTTCCCATAATCAACACTTTCTTGGTAAACTGACGACGGAAGGGTTGAGCGATGTATTTCCAATATTTGCTTGGATTTTCTCGAATCATAGTCGCTGAGATACCAAACTTTCTTTCTTGCAAAACGGTCTCAAATCCACGTTTAGCTAATTCTTGCTGATAGCCTGCTTCTCCTACAAAGAAGATTAGTTCTTGCTGGTTTTCATCATAGGAAATCTCCGCTAACATCTGGTCCAACCACTCCTGCCAGCCCATAGGGTAACGGGGAAGGTTGGTCTCATCCAGCTTGCAGACAGAGGTCAACTCGTCATCACGAAAAGCCTCTCGGATATAGCGAAATCGTTTTTGAAGACTTAAACCTACCTGCTCCCCTCTGTCTCCCTCGTAGCCTGAAACGACTACCCAGACCTGCTCACACTGACGCTTCGCTCGCTGGATCAGATCGATATGCCCTTGATGGAGAGGGGCAAAGGTCCCAAATACCACTGCTGTTTTCTTCTTCATAAGTGTTTACCTTTTTATAATTTTTGATATTTTTATTTTCTATGTTTTTATTATATACTATATTTTTGTTTTGTCAATAGTTTTTTATCATTTTTTATAAAAAACTAGCAAAAAAGAATCAGGATTGCTCCTGATTCTCCATTTTTAAGCAATATCAAATTTCAATTGTCCAGCTTTGACACCTATCTTGAGGGTCTTGCCTGCTACCAGTTCTCCCTTGAGGAGGAGTTCTGCCAACTTGTCTTCCACCTCTGTTTGCAGTGTTCTGCGAAGTGGGCGAGCTCCCATTTCTGGATTGTAACCGTGACTAGCTAGCAACTTCAGTGCCGAAGCTTGTAGTTTCAAGTCGATGCCCTTCTCTGCGAGGCTAGCAATCAATGGTTTAACCATGATCTTGACAATTTCCTGCATGTGTTCGCTATCCAAGCTGTGGAAGACCACCTTTTCATCAATACGGTTGATAAACTCTGGTCGATAAGTTTTTTTCAACTCTTCAAAGATTCGTTTTTCCATATTTTCCTGGTCGAAACGAATGTCTTTCGCGCCAAAGCCAACAGTCTTGTCATCACGAAGAGCCGTCGCGCCAAGGTTTGACGTCATGATAATAATGGTATTTGAAAAGTCAACCTTACGACCCTTGCTATCTGTCAAGACACCGTCGTCCAAGACTTGCAAGAGGACATTGAAGATATCTGGATGGGCCTTCTCTACCTCGTCAAAGAGGAGCACTGAGTATGGTTTGTTGCGAACCTTCTCGGTCAACTCCCCACCTTCTTCGTAGCCCACATAGCCCGGAGGAGCTCCATTGAGACGGCTAGCCGCAAATTTCTCCATATATTCACTCATATCAAAGCGGATAAGGGCTGATTCGTCATCAAAGAGGACTTCTGCCAGAGCTTTTGCCAATTCAGTCTTACCGACACCCGTTGGTCCTAGAAACATAAAGGAACCAATTGGACGTTTGTGACTGCGAATACCTGACTGGTTACGACGAATGGCACGACTAATACTTGAAACAGCTTGATCTTGTCCGATGACCCGTTTATGCAACTCTGCTTCCAAGTTCAGGTATTTCTTAGCATCCGTTTGCGTCAGCTTTTGGACTGGGATACCTGACAAACGACTCAAGGTGGTCAAAATATCAGATTCTGTCACCAAGTCTTTATAGACAGGCAATTCTTGTTCTTTTGCGATTAGCTGGCCTGCTTGTTTCCACTTGCCATCCATCAAGGCCTTGTCAGCTGGGCTCAAGTCGGATTCGTCCATTCTCACATGCTTGGATTTATTTTGCACTGTTGCTGCCGCCTCATCCAAGAGGTCGATAGCAGAGTCTGGCAAGTGACGACTAGTCAAGTAACGATGCGCCATCTTAACAGCTGTTTCGACAGCTTCATCTGTGATTTGCACACGGTGGTGTTTCTCATAGGTAGCCTTCAAACCTTGCAAAATGGTCATGCTGTCAGCTAAACTTGGCTCTTCAATGGTCACTTTGGCAAAACGACGAGAAAGGGCAGCATCTTTTTCGATGTGTTTTTGGTATTCTTCCTGAGTGGTCGCACCAACCGTTCTCAAAGTTCCACGTGCCAAGGCAGGCTTCAAGATATTGGCCGCATCTAGAGTAGAGTCAATACCGCTACCAGAACCCATGATGGTGTGAAGTTCATCGATAAAGAGGATTACTTTGCCATCTTCCTCGATATCCTTGATGATATTGTTCATGCGCTCTTCAAAATCTCCACGGAAACGTGTCCCCGCAACAACATTCATCAAATCAAGCTCCAAAACGCGCATTTTAGCCATTTCCGCAGGTACATCCCCACTAGCAATACGCTGGGCAAGGCCAAGGGCCAGAGCTGTTTTCCCGACACCAGCATCTCCAACCAAGACAGGATTGTTCTTGGTCTTCCGACTCAAAATCTGAATCATACGTGAGATTTCTTTGTCACGACCGATAACTGGCTCTAACTTGCCAGAGCGCGCTTGATCTGTCAGGTCATGCGTATAATCCTCTAGACCACCACTTGGATTCTGAGGCATGCCCATCATATTAGCCATGGAATTTTGCTTGTCTGCTACCGTGCGATGGCGCTGACGCAAAGCCTTAAGGTCTTCTCTTGTCCAACCAGCACGTTCCTCTAAATTGCGACGAAGAACAGCAATTCTGACCTGATCTTTCTTGTCTTCATAAGAAAAACCAGCCCTCTCCAAGATACGAGTCGCCAAGGCATTGCCGTCATGCAAAATCGCATAGAGGACATGCTCTGTCCCTAGCACCTTTGCGTGGACCACTGAGGCCACATACTCTGCTTCTGCAAAGAGAACTTCCAAACGATGGGAAAAGGGTAATTCTGTAAAGGTTTCGTCTTGGCTATAGTCCGTTTCAGTCAGTTCCAACGCAACCTCTTCTAAACGGTCCATCTCGTATGGATAATCATTTAGAGTTGCACCTGCCACACTATAACTGTGATTGGACATGGCAATCAATAAATGCCAAGACTCTAGATAACGAGCTCCAAAATGGCTCGCAACCATGTAGGCACTTTCGATACATTCATTCAATGCTTTTGAATAGTTCATCTTACTTCTCTTTTCTATCTACCTCTTGTAATAGCTGTCGGAGCATATTGGCACGGACAGCTGAGGATTCTTCCCCTAGGACACGATCTGTTGCTACTGAAGTCAGCAAGGTCATCTCTTGCTTGGTCATCAAGTCCTGCTCCACCAAAAGTTGGAGAACATCCTCGTAAATCTCCTGACTAACTCGCTCACCAATTGAGTAAAGCAAATCGCGGAGCATCTCATGATGACTGGAAAACTCAATCCGCCCTATGCGAATGTAGCCTCCGCCACCACGCTTGCTCTCAACCAAGTAACCTCTGCTTGCAGTAAAACGTGTCTTGATGACATAGTTGATCTGACTCGGTACAACCTGAAAGGTATCTGCCAACTGGCTCCGCTGCAATTCCACGATACCAGACTGGTCTAAAATCGCCTTAATATAGGCTTCGATATGATCTGATGTATTTTTAAATCTCATAGTAAATCAAACTCCTTCTTTGAACCTTGACTATCTTTGACTATACTATCATTTCACAAGAAATAAGTCAAATTTTTAGGGCTAAGCCCTTGAAAATACTGACTTTCTTTAAAAACATTTAGGCATTAAATCGCCTTAGTTTTTCTTGAAAGTTCCTAAAAAAGTTCACAAAAAAGAGCCCTAAAAAGGGCGTAATATTGATGAGTTCAGCAGGCAAGAAACTAGCATGATCAAACGTGCTTTTTACTATGTCTCCATTTTCCTTAGTAAAGGAAACCTATTCCACCAACAACTCTAATTTTCTCTTAACTTTTAAAATTGTCTCCCAACTCATTCTGTTTTTCTTTTAGTATTTTCTGTTCCTCTTTAATTTCTTCTCGATATTTATCTACAGATTTTTCAAAAATTAAATAACCTATAAATAATAATGTCGGAGTTAAAACTGTTCCCACTACGTTTTCAAATCTTTTTTCATCTAATCCTAATGACTTTGCAATATCAGGACTAAAGTAAATTATAAATCCTGATACTATAGCAATTGCAATAAATGCAAAGGAGACAACTGATGTTCCATTTTCTCTCCGTAATTTCTTCAGTCTGCTTAACATGTCGTACACTCTTTCTATTGCTTTACAAAAAGGACGCTGATAAAGGATAATCTTCACCAACTCCCTATTTTTCTACTTATCTAATCCCAATTCTGCTAATATTTGTCGTTTGTAGGCAATTTTTTGGACGTCCTTGTCCTCGTCTTCAGACCAATCTAGTTTAATTTCTGAAACAATCTGCCCAGGGCGATTGTTCAAGATATAGATGCGGTCGCTGAGATTGAGGGCCTCCTCGATACTGTGGGTAATAATCAAGGTTGTCAGTTGCAACTGTTTGTGAATTTCCCGATACCAAGCATGGAGCTCCATCTTGGTCATTTCATCCAAGGCGCTGAAAGCCTCATCCAAGAGAAAGAGCTTGTGTCCGAAAAGGTAGGTACGGAGCAAGGCCACACGTTGCCGCATCCCACCACTGAGTTCATGAGGATACTTATCCCGTACAGCTGTCAACTGGAAGGTCGCAAGAATTTCATCCGCTCGGGCAATAGCTTCAGCCTTATTAACCTTTTGGATCAAGAGGGGCAGGATGATATTGCCAAGCACCGTCTTGTGCTCCAAGAGTAAATCCTTTTGTAACATATAACTCACGCGCCCCTTGGGATTTTCCTCGCCATCAAGGATAATTCGTCCAGACTGGACCTCTAAAATCCCTGCGATTAGATTAAAGAGGGTAGTTTTTCCAACACCACTGGGACCTAGGATAGAAACCACTTCACCTGACGTCACCTGCAGGTTGATGTCCTCTAAAATCCTTTCCTCGCCATAGGCATAGCTTACGTGTTCTAGTCTAATTTCTGTCATTATTTTACAAATTCGTTGGTGAAGCCCTTGTCTGTCAAGTCTTCTTTGAGGATACCATTTTCTTTATCCCATTTGTAGAAAGCATTCCAACGGTCTGCGTCAAATTGTCCCCATTTTTCCTTGTCGCTTGCGTATTCTTTCGACAAGTATTTTTGAGATTCGATGACAAAGTCACGTTTTTCCTTGAGTTCAGGTGCATTCTTGATGAGAATATCTGCAGCTTCTTCTGGGTGTTCCATAGCGTATTGGTAGCCTTTTTTAATAGCTTGGATGACTTTGCGAGCTTCTTCTTTGTTGTCTTTTAGATAGTCGTTGTTAGCGATGATAACGGGTGAGTAGTAGTCAAACTCCTTGACATAGTCTTTCAAGTACATGAAGTTAGCGTCTACGCCTTGAGATTTAGCAAGGATACCATCCCAACCGTAGTAAATCCAAGCAGTATCAAAGACGCCATTGGCAATCGGTGTGATGGAGTTTGAGTCGTTGTTTGGTACTTTTTCGACCTTCTCAAAGTCTCCGCCTTGTGATTCTACCAAGGTTTTCAACATAGCAAGTTCAGTTGGGTCATTCCAAGTACCGTATTTCTTGCCAACCAAGTCCTTTGGACTGGTGACATTGTCAGATTTACGAGAAATGATTCCTGATGTATTGTGCTCAACGATAGCGGCAACGGCAGTAATGCCTGCTCCTTTTTCCAATTTCTTAGCCATGTAGTCTTGGAAATAGATAGCAAATGGCGCTTTGCCATTAATCACCAAGTCAGATGAGCTTTCTTCAGGTGGCAATTTCAAATCAACATCCACTCCAGCTTCTTTGAAATAGCCTTTCTCCTTAGCCACATAAAGTCCTGTGTGGTTGGTATTTGGCGTCCAGTCTAGGATAAAGTCAATCTTCTTGACTTCTGCTTCTTTATTGTCCTTAGAAGCAGTTACTTGGCCACAAGCCACAAGCACGACAGCTACAAGAGCTGTTACAAGCGTTAAAAACACTTTCCATGTTTTCTTCATTTTCATTTCCTCTTTTCTTTTTCAAAAACGCTCTATTTTAAGTACGTTTCCATTTAATCACATATTTTTCACTGATATCGACCAGCTTCATACCCAAAAGACTGATAATCGACACCAAAATAATAATCGCAAACATGGTATCATACTGAAACAGTTTTTTAGACTGAATCATATAAACACCAAGACCTTCAAAACCTCCCAACCACTCAGATACCACGGTTGTGATAAAGGCGTAGGAGACACTGACCCTCAGACCTGCATAAAAGTAAGGCAGGCTATCCGGGATTTTAAAATGCCACAGGATTTGCCAAGGATTCGCTCGCATCAGACTAAACAAGGTCAGCATATCCTTGTCACAATGTCTAAAACCGTCCAAGATACTAACAATGATAGGGAAGGTTGTCGTCAGAATAATCAAGACAATCTTGGGCAATATCCCATAGCCTAACCACAAGACCAAGATAGGCGCTATGGCAATGGTCGGAATGGTCTGGACAACCACCATCATAGGGTAGATGAGGTCATTAAGCCAAGAGAGACTATCCATGAGCACCGCCATGAGACAGGCAATCAAGACTCCTAAGACTAGACCTAGTAAAGCCACTCTCAAGGTCGCCCAGCTATGGTACCAGAGAAATTCTCTGTCACGAGCAAAGGCCTGGAGAATTTCAAGAGGGGTCGGCAGGATAAACTTGGGTAAAAGTTTAAATATTCCTGCTAACTGCCAGACCGACAAGACTCCGAGAAATCCCAAAAGACTAATCTGTCGTCTCATCATACTTTTCAAGTTTCTCATCGATGCTTAAAATCTCTCCTATATTTATTTTGACATTGGCAAAGACATTATCTGCCTCCTGCCTGGCCACTTCAAGCGCTTCTTTGAGAATGCGCATAAGCTCATCCAACTCCCCTTCCAAGACCGTTTCAAATGGTGTCACCACCATGGTCACGGATTGAGCTTGCAGATAAGCAATCACTTGATCGATAATAGCAATTCGATCAATCCCCTGTGATAGGGGCAAGACTTGCAAGGCAATGCTTGCTTTCATAAAAACCTCCTCTTCTCAGGCTTCCTTTTGACAAAAAGAAAAACCTTTACCATATATACGGAAAAGGTGCAGAATTCGACTAAGTATCCTTCCCTACGCTGGCATTACCCAGATCAGGTGCGGTCGAAGTTTAACACTTCCTCTCAGACTGTACACAGACTCCCGTATATTATATGGACATATGATAACGTAAAAAAAAGGATAAGTCAAGGAAACTGCTTACAGAAAATCATGAAAAAGAGTTTGAAGGCAAGTGCTTCAAACTCTATCATAACTCTATTATTTAGCCTCGTACCAGGTTGCTCCTTCATTCTCATCAGCAATGAGGGGGACACTAAGCTGGATGGCTTCTTCCATGGTTTGTTTCACTAGAGCTTTAACGGCTGCTAGTTCTGATTTCGGAACCTCAAGGACGATTTCATCATGCACTTGCAAGAGCATCTTGGTCTGATAGCCACCTTCAACTAGAGCTTTGTCTAGCTGGATCATAGCAATCTTGAGAATATCTGCAGCTGAGCCCTGGATAGGAGAGTTGATGGCTGTACGCTCTGCAAAACCACGAATGTTGAAGTTGCGCGAATTAATATCTGGCAACTCACGACGACGCTTGAAGAGGGTCTCTACATAGCCCTTATCACGCGCTTCACGCACCACCTCATCCATGTAGTTTTTAATACCTGGGAAGCGTTCAAAATAAGTGTCAATGTAGGCTTTAGCCTCCTTACGGCTGATACCAAGATTGTTTGCCAAACCAAAGTCTGAAATCCCGTAAACCACTCCAAAGTTGACAGCCTTGGCATTGCGACGGTCATTTGGAGTGACATCCTCAGGGCGTTCAATTCCAAAGACACGCATGGCTGTCGAGGTATGGATATCTGCTCCCTCTTGGAAAGCCTTAATCAAGTGCTCATCTTTAGAGATATGCGCCAAAACGCGCAATTCAATCTGTGAATAGTCCGAGCTGAGTAGTACACTATCCTCCCACTCTGGCACAAAAGCCTTACGAATGAGGCGGCCTTGTTCCAAACGAACAGGAATATTTTGCAAGTTTGGATCCACACTAGACAGACGCCCTGTCTGAGTCAAATCCTGCACATAGCGCGTGTGAATCTTGCCATCAGCCAAAATCCAGTCCTGCAAACCAATCACATAGGTAGATTGAATCTTCGCAATCTGACGGTAATCGAGAATTTTCTTAACAATTGGCGCAATAGGAGCCAGACGCTCTAGCACATCCACGGCTGTCGAGTAACCTGTCTTGGTTTTCTTCGTGTATTCTAGAGGAAGACCGAGCTTTTCAAAGAGCAGCACGCCCAACTGCTTAGGCGAGTTAATATTAAACTCCTCACCAGCTAGCTCATAAATCTCTTGAGTCAGTTTTTCAATGACGACCTCATTTTCAGCCTGCATCTCAAGCAGGGTTTCTTTTTTGACCTTGATCCCAGCAATTTCCATCTTGGCAAGGACAAAAGCCAGAGGTTGCTCCATGTCATAAAGAAGGTCTAACTGTCCATGTTCACTGAGTTTTTCAAGTAAAACCGGCTCAGTCTCAATCAATACAGCAACCTTGCGAGCTAAGTGTTCCAAGAATTTCTCTCTCTCAGGGATAGCTTTCTTGACACCCTTGCCGTAGAAAATCTCATCATCAGCCAAATAAGTCTGACCATAGAGACTCGCGATGGTTGAAATTTCATTATTCTCGACAGTAGAGAGAAGGTATTTGGCCAAGCGACTGTCAAAAGCAGGAGTCTGCAGGTTCAAGCCCAAGCGATTTAAAAGAACCTTAGCTTTTTTAAAGTCATACACTTTCAGAGGTGTTTTTTCTAGAAATTCCTTGAGAATAGGCTCCTGCAAGAGCTCAAGTTTATCTGTAGCGTAAAGTTTATCCCCACAAGACCAAGCAAAACCAACCAAGTCATCTGTATGGTAATTCTCACCAAAAAGCTCAAAGTGGAAGATAGAGTCAGCACTCAGCATGTCTTGACTGACTTGGTCAACGATAGTGAAATCCAAACTTTCAGGCACATCTGTTGATGACACATTTAAAGCTTGTTTGAGCTGTTTGAAGCCCATCTCATCGTAGAATTTCCCGAGATTTTCCACATCTGGTCCATCATAAACCAAATCCTCCAGGCCAATCTCAATCGGTGCCTGAGTCTCAATAGTCGCCAAGGTTTTAGACAGGAAGGCTTGTTCCTTGTCATTGATGAGATTTTCCTTCATCTTAGAAGCCTTCATCCCATCAATATTTTCATAAATCCCCTCTAGTGAGCCGTGTTCTAGTAAGAGCTTGATACCCGTCTTTTCACCGATTTTCGTGACACCAGGGATATTATCAGACTTATCCCCCATAAGGGCCTTAAGATCAATGAACTGAGCTGGTGTGAGTCCCATCTTTTCCATGAGATAAGCTGGTGTAAAGGCCTCAAACTCAGCCACACCTTTCTTGGAAATCTCGACCACCGTATGTTCATCCGTCAACTGGATCAAGTCCTTGTCTCCGCTAACGATAGTCACTTCAAAAGAATCCTTCTCAGCCAAGCGACCTAGGGTCCCGATGATATCATCGGCTTCATACTGGGGTAGCTCATAGTGGCGAATCCCAAGATGATCTAGCAACTCACGAATGAAGGGAAATTGCTCACGAAACTCATCTGGAGTTTTAGCACGACCACCCTTGTAGTCTGCATACATCTCTGTTCGAAAAGTCGTCTTACCTGCATCAAAAGCTACCAAAACATGACTGGGCTCAACACGCTCCAAGACGTGATTCAACATGAGTTGAAAGCCGTAGATTGCATTGGTATGAAGGCCATTAGCATTTTTAAAACGATCCAACTGCTGATAGAGCGCAAAAAAAGCTCGAAAAGCAACAGAAGATCCATCAATTAATAATAATTTTTTCTTGTCCATACACCCATTATAAAGGAAAGAGGGGAAAAATACCATCGGAAAGAATAGGCAAATGGTAGTGAAGTCCTCTTTTTTATATTCTTTCTAGATTCTAGCTCCATTACTATCCACTCGATAGCCATCCACAGTGGTATTCACTGCTAAAGCCCCTGAAGCATTGACGTAGTAATACTTTCCTCCTACTTGGAACCACTGGCTAGACTTCATAGCCCCTGAACTCTCCAGATAATACCATGTTCCATTTTCCTTGAGCCAACCTGTCTGCATCTCCCCTGATGCCTTTAGATAATACCAATGCGAGCCATCCTTCACCCAACCTGTTGACATGGTTCCATTTTCTTTGAAGTGATACCAACTGCCATTTATTTTCTTCCAACCAGTTGCGAGTTTCCCGTTCTCACGGTAATTCCAAATACCGTTTTGCTTCTTCCAACCATTCTCCACCGATTCTGTCTCCATATACTGGACGTATCTCCTCATTCCACTATAGGACAGGTAACTAAGCCACTTATAACCGTCCTTTTCTACGATTTGATCGTAGCTAACATTTTCACCAGGATAGTAGTAGTCAATAACTTGTGCTGTACTTGACGGCTGGTTTCGAATGGCAGACTTTTGAGTAAACGTATGAGTCCCACTAGATGCCAACCCTGATCCTATAGGACTTCCAGTTCTATCATCATTCCCTACCAAGTCCTTAAAATGGATAAAGCCTGTCATAGAACTAGCTTTTACGCTTCTGCGATTGTATTTTTCCCTAACACCATAGTTATATTCTTCGATCTCAATCGTATCCCCTGATACATTTGATACCCAGGCCACATGCCCATAATAACCTTCTGTCGACCAAGCGATAGAGCCAATTTCTGGCTTGCTATCAACACGGTAACCTTCTCTTCTTGCGCGGTGTCCCCATTCATTCGCATTTCCGTAGGCAGGCGGGATCTCAAAGCCATTTACACTACTCAAACGAAAGGCCGCAAAAGAGGTACACTGGCGAGAATACATCCGCCACTGGTCGATTTCCACACTGCCATTTTTATAGTGAAGCGGGTAGTCATCACCACGCGCTACACTGTCAGCCTGAACCGATTCACCACCAAACAAAAAAGCACTCGTAACCAACAAAGTAGCCAGCCCTACACCCAACTGAGTATATCCACTCTTCTTAACTTCTGATTTTAAAAACGTCATTCATTCTCCTTAATAATATAAATTTCCGAGGTTACCCTCCTTTATACTATTCGGGAGAAAAAGAAAAAAGTGAGCAAAGCTCACTTCATTTTAGGATTCTTGGTCTAGATAGCGAATCAAGTTCTTCTCTGTCAAGATATCTGAGTAGGTGAAGGATTCAACATAGATGTTGGCTTGTTTGTCTCCCTCAACATCCCCAAATTCAACGATAAATAGAGACGGATAAACTTCAATTAGCTTACCTAGTCTATTTTTTTGGCGCTTACGGCCATTCTCCAAAGTCATTTCTACGACTTGTCCCTCATGTGCCTTGATTTCTTCTTTGATTTTTTTCATCTTGGCTACATCTGTAAATGCATCTGACATCTTATGCCTCCCTCTTTGAGATACTTGAAAATTTATTGTATTCTTTTTGGAAAATCAATTCCACCGTTCCGCGAGCTCCACTACGGTTTTTCTCGATGATAACCTCTACCTTGTTATTTGGAATTCCTTCCTCTTCTTCACCCGCACGATCATAGTAGTCGTCACGGTATAGAAAGGCTACGATATCCGCATCCTGCTCGATAGAACCCGATTCACGAATATCAGACAAGACTGGTCTCTTATCCTGACGCTGTTCCACTCCACGAGATAACTGACTAAGAGCAATGACTGGAACCTTTAGCTCCTTAGCTAGGATTTTTAACTGACGAGAAATTTCAGAAACTTCTTGTTGGCGGTTTTCACGACCAGTCCCTGTGATAAGCTGCAAATAGTCGATCAAAATCAAGCCTAGATTGCCTGTTTCTTGAGCCAGTTTGCGTGAGCGCGAACGAATTTCCGTAATCCGAATCCCTGGTGTATCATCGATATAGATACTCGCATTGGCTAGATTCCCTTGAGCAATGGTATACTTTTGCCACTCCTCATCAGTCAATTGACCCGTACGGATAGAATGTGACTCCACCAAACCTTCGGCTGCCAACATACGATCTACTAGACTTTCCGCACCCATTTCCAGTGAAAAGATAGCTACAGTCTTGTCTAACTTGGTTCCGATATTCTGAGCAATGTTTAAAGCAAAGGCTGTTTTACCGACAGCAGGACGAGCTGCTATAATAATCAGTTCCTCCTCATGGAGACCTGTCGTCATATGATCCAAATCACGGTAGCCCGTCGCAATACCAGTGATATCCGTTGTTTGTTGTGACCGAACCTCTAGGTTCCCAAAGTTGATATTTAGAATATCTCGGATATTCTTGAACCCATTACGATTGGCGTTTTCGCTAACATCAATGAGTCCCTTTTCAGCATGAGCGATGATTTCATCTGCAGGCTTAGAAGCCTCATAGGCTTGGTTGACAGAGTCTGTCAACTTGGAAATCAAGCGACGTAGCATAGCCTTTTCTGCAACGATTTTAGCGTAATACTCCGCGTTGGCTGAAGTTGGTACAGAGTTGACAATTTCAACAAGATAGGATAAGCCACCAATATTTTGGAGATCCCCTTGGCTATCCAAAATTGTCCGAACCGTCGTCGCATCAATCGCTTCCCCACGATCCGACAAATCTACCATCGCTTGGAAAATCAACCGATGAGCATACTTAAAGAAGTCTCGAGAATCAATGTATTCTCGGACAAAAACGAGCTTGCTCTCATCTATAAAAATAGCCCCCAGAACAGATTGCTCTGCCAAAATATCCTGAGGTTGAACTCGCAGTTCCTCTACTTCTGCCATCCGACTTTCCTTCCTTTTACAATCTTGTCAAGATGTTGTAAACTTAACCTTCTTTTACACGAAGATTGATGACGCTTGTAACATCTTGGTAGATTTTTACTGGTACATCAATCAAACCTACTGCTCGAATTGGTGCTTTTACTTGAATGTGACGTTTATCAATATTGATTCCGAATTGCTTTTGCAATTCTTCTGCAATTTTCTTGTTGGTGATGGAGCCAAATGTACGGCCATCTGGTCCAACTTTTTCAACAAACTCTACAACAGTCTCTTCTGCTTCAAGCTTGGCCTTGATGGCTTTTGCTTCAGCAATCATTTCAGCATGAGCCTTTTCTTCTGATTTTTGTTTTCCACGCAATTCACCCACTGCTTGAGCAGTTGCTTCCTTGGCCAAATTCTTTTTAATCAGGAAGTTTTGAGCGTAGCCAGTTGGCACTTCCTTGATTTCGCCTTTTTTCCCTTTTCCTTTGACATCTGCTAAAAAGATTACTTTCATTCTTCTTTCTCCTTTTCTTTTAATTCATCTAAAATAAGTTGAGTCAATTTTTCTCCTGCTTCTGACAGACTCATATTCTCGATTTGCGCAGCAGCTAGGTTAAAGTGACCTCCACCACCCAGCTCTTCCATAATGCGTTGCACATTGATTTTACTACGACTTCGAGCCGAGATAGAGATAAATCCTTGTGTATTTTTTGCCAGAACGAAGCTAGCCTCAATACCAGACATAGCCAACATAGCATCGGCAGCCTTACTGATAACAACTGTGTCATAAGTCGTTGAGTCCTTAGCTTGGGCAATCAAGATATCTGACCCCAACTTACGACCTTGTAAAATGAGTTCATTTACCTCGCGGTATTCTTCGAAATCTGTCGCAGCAATCTCCTGAATAGCAATACTATCGCTTCCACGTGTTCTGAGGTAGCTAGCTACATCAAAGGTTCTACTCGTCACGCGAGATGTGAAATTCTTGGTATCCAGCATCATACCAGCCATCAAAACACTAGCCTGCATACGACTCAAACGATTTTTCTTAGAATTTTGGAACTGAATCAATTCTGTTACCAACTCACTCGCACTGCTTGCCCCACTCTCAATATATGTTATAACGGCATTCTCAGGGAAGTCCTGATCACGTCTATGATGGTCAATGACAATGGTTTGAGTAAACAGTTCGTAAAAATCTTTCGATAAAGTCAAAGCTGTCTTCGAATGATCCACTAAAATCAACAACGAACGATTTGTGACTAACTTCATCGCATTTGTAAGAGGCAAGAGTTTAGTGACTCCTTCTTTCCCCAAGAATTTGACGGCGCGCTCAATGTCTGGCGACATTTGTTCTGCATCATAAACAGCATAGCTATTTTCAGTGATATTGCTCGCAAACAACTGCATGCCAACCGCAGACCCCAAGGCATCCATATCCAGATTCTTATGACCAACTATAAATACCTGATCCACACTGCGAATCTTATCTGAAATAGCTGTCATCATCGCCCTCGTACGTGTTCTCGTTCTCTTAACAGAGGCTGCGGAACCACCACCAAAATAGATTGGGTTCTTGGTCTCATCATTTTCCTTGACAACCACTTGGTCCCCACCACGAACCTCAGCTAAGTTCAAGTTCCTTAAAGCAACTTTCCCTATCTCATCATGATTTCCATCACCATAAGAAAAGCCCATGCTCAAGGTCAATGGCAACTGTCTCTGTTTTGCCTCCTCACGAAAGTCATCAATCACAGAGAATTTATCATTCATCAAGCCCTCAAGAACTGTGTAATCAGTAAATAGATAAAATCGATCCATACCCACACGCCGAGAAAACATAGCATACTTACTAGCAAATTCTGAAACAAAATTTGCCACAAAACTATTGATATGACTGATATCCGATTCGGAGGTTGCATCTTCTAGATCATCGTAGTTGTCTACCGAGATAACCCCGATCACTGGTCGACTGGTTACCAATTCGACAGTTGCTTCGTATTCCCCTGAAACGTCAAAGAAATACAGGACACCTGAAGCCTTGTCCATATGAACGGCATAGCGTGTTTCCCCTAGGGTAGCATAAGAACCAGGGTTCCCCACAGAAGCCTTGATAATGGTTTGAATCAAGTCAACATCAATTTCGCCTTCTTCAGTCGTCAAAATCAACTCAGCATAAGGATTAAACCATTCGACTTCGCCACTAGATAAGTCTAATTTCAGAACACCAACTGGCATTTGATCAAGCAGCGTGTTCAAGCTATCTTCCGCTTGATGGTTTACGTATTGGATTTGTTCAATTTCGCTCTTTTCATACTGTTTTTTTTGCCATACGAATAAAAGCAGATAAAGAAGTACAAATAAAAACAAGGCACTGATTGTTACAACATTATTTTGTGAAAAAATAATCAGCATTGTTAAGGTTCCGAAAGTTGCAATCCCTAGTAGAACCGCAGAAATCGGAGTTAAATTATTTTTTTTCATTCTAAACCTCTTGCGCATTATTATATCACAAAAGACCTTAAAAAGCGACCTTTAAAAAGTGGTAAGCCTCCTTTTCCTTATTGATTTTTTTATGGTTTTAATGCAGCTCATTATCCTCCTGCACTAAGATTACTAGCATCTAACGTTCAACGATGAGGGCTGTTCCCATCCCTCCCCCGATACAGAGAGTTGCTAAACCAGTTTTGGCATCACGTTTCATCATCTCATGTACCAGAGTCACTAAGATACGGCAGCCTGAAGCTCCAATTGGGTGACCAAGAGCAATCGCACCACCATTGACATTGACAATATCTGTGTTAAAGCCAAGTGTTTTCCCAACCGCACAAGCCTGAGCGGCAAAGGCTTCATTTGACTCAATCAAGTCAAGATCATCAACTGTCAAATTGC
Source organism: Streptococcus oralis (assembly GCF_003944215.1). Taxonomy (GTDB): domain Bacteria; phylum Bacillota; class Bacilli; order Lactobacillales; family Streptococcaceae; genus Streptococcus; species Streptococcus oralis_BI. The sequence goes on from NZ_RJVZ01000009.1 coordinate 68,204, forward strand.
CTTTTTCAAGAGCCTTGCGAGTTGCATAAATCGGCCCACATCCCATCATCTTAGGATCCAAACCTGCACTTGCATACGAATGAATGCGAGCAATCACTGGAAGTCCTAATTCTTTAGCTTTTTCAGCACTCATGACCAAGACAGCCGCTGCTCCGTCATTGATACCTGATGCATTACCCGCCGTAACAGAACCGTCTTTTTTGAAAACAGGACGTAGCTTAGATAAACTCTCCAAGCTAGCATCTTTTCTAGGAAATTCATCTGTATCAAAGACGATAGGATCGCCTTTGCGTTGAGGAATGACCACTGGAACAATCTCTTCCTTAAAGCGTCCAGATTCTATAGCCGCTACTGCTCGTTTTTGTGATTCCAAAGCAAGAGCATCTTGATCATCCCGGCTAATACCATATTCTTCGGCCACATTCTCGGCTGTAATCCCCATATGGTATTCGTTAAAGGCATCAGACAAACCGTCCTTAATCATGGTATCTACAACTTTCGAATCGCCCATACGGCCGCCCCAACGGAAGTTTGGCAAAACATATGGAGCCTGACTCATATTTTCTGCACCACCAGCCACGACAATATCTGCATCGCCGCACTGAATCGCTTGAGCAGCTAACTGAACTGCCTTTAACCCAGAACCACAAACCTTATTAATGGTAAAGGCTGGTGTAAATTCAGGGAGCCCCGCTTGAATGCTCATTTGGCGAGCCACGTTTTGGCCTAAACCTGCGCCTAGGACATTCCCCATAATCACTTCATCTACCTGCTCTGGTTTAATATTCGCTTTTTCCAAAGCGCTCTTAATGACCAAAGAGCCCAAATCAACAGCAGAAACATTCTTTAAGCTCCCACCAAAGGAACCTAAAGGAGTTCGCACCGCCGAAACAATCACCACGTCTTTCATGACTATCTCCAATTATACCTCTTATAATAATGCAATACAAAAGTGGTTTACACTGGTGTAAACCACTTTAAAAATTCTATTTTATGATTCTTTTACTTCAAGCAAACCAACTTCACCATCTTCACGACGATACAAAACATTTGTTGTTTGATCTTCAACATCTACATAGATAAAGAAATCATGTCCTAATAAATCCATTTGAAGAAGGGCTTCTTCTAAATCCATTGGCTTCAAATCAATTTGTTTTGAACGAACCACTTTTGGCTGCACAACATTTGCATCTTCAACTAGAGCATCTGTAAAGAGTTGGCTTGTTGCAACTTTATTTTTATTCTTGCGTTCGATTTTTGTTTTATTTTTGCGAATCTGGCGTTCAATTTTATCTGTTACAAGATCAATAGAACCATACATATCTTGAGAAATATCTTCTGCACGAAGAGTAATTGAGCCAAGTGGAATTGTTACTTCAACTTTTGCTGTTTTTTCACGGTAAACTTTCAAGTTGACACGTGCATCCAACTCTTGTTCAGGTTGAAAATATTTTTCGATCTTTTCGAGTTTAGAAACTACATAATTGCGAATTGCTTCTGTTACTTCTAGGTTTTCACCACGGATACTATATTTAATCATATAAGTACCTTCTTTCTAAACATTTTTATTTTTCTAACTATATTATAACGCTTTCATTTTCATTTTGCAAATTTTTTCCTTATCTTACAAGAGAAAAAGTTTTGACTTCCAAAACACCTGCCTCTTCAAAAAGCCTTTTCACACGATTGATAGTCGCCCCTGTCGTATAGATGTCATCAATGAGCAAAATCTTCTTAGGAAGAGGGGCTTCCGTTTTGATATAAAAGGGAATTTCAGTAGCTAATCTTTCCGAGCGATTCTTAGAAGAACTAGCTTTCTCTTCTCTTTTCCCTAATAAGTCTTGAAAGTATAATCCTGTTGCCTCAACCAAACCTTCAACCTGATTAAATCCCCTCTCAAGCAATCTTTCGGGACTTAGAGGAATTACCACAAATTCATAGTCTCCATACTTTTTCAACTCATTAGCAAGAACAGGAGCAAAAACCTTTCTAAGTAGAAAATCCCCATCAAACTTATATCGACTAAAGAAGCCTTTCATAGCTTGATTATAGGTAAATATCGCTTTATGGCTAACTTGAATCCCATCTTCACACCAAAGTTTACAATCTTGACACGTGGTTGACAACCCTCTTTTCATGCAGCTTGGACAATAGTCTTCACCAATCTTCTCAAAAGTAGAATCACAAGCTGAGCAAAGATAGTTGTGCTTATTCTTAAACAGTAAGAGGTGACTAAATGTCAAGTCACTCTTTGTTGACTGGCCACATAATAAACAATTCATAATCCCGCCTCCTTGTTCATCTGCTTGATTTCCTTGATTGCCTTTTTGATGGAAGTATTTAATCCATCATGAAAGAAGAGCAACTCACCAGTTGGTCTGTCCATACTACGCCCAACTCGCCCACCAATCTGAATCAAGCTAGACTTGGTAAAGAGACGATGATTAGCTTCTACAACGAAAACATCCACACAAGGGAAGGTAACTCCACGCTCTAAAATTGTCGTACTGATAAGTATCGTCAACTCTCCATCTCGAAAAGCTTGCACTTGCTCTAATCGATTTTCTGTGACAGAGGACACAAAGCCGATATCTTCATTTGGAAACTGTTCCTGCAATATTTCTTTTAGTTTCTCGCCTTTTTTAATTTCTGATGCAAAGATTAACAACGGATAACCTGTTCTTCTCTGCATCTCAATAGAGGTCTTTAACTTAGGTGACAACTGACTCTTATCTAAATAACGATTAAAATCTGATAACCAAACTGGCTTTGGAATGATCAATGGATTTCCATGAAATCGTCTTGGCAAGCTCAACCTTTTTAATTCTCCTATGCGAACCATCTTATCTAACTCATCTGTAGAAGTCGCTGTAAGGAATATCTTTAACCCCTCCTCCTTTACACATTGGTTTACAGCGTAATAAAGCACAGGATTGTCAACATAAGGAAAGGCATCTACTTCATCCACTATCAACAAATCAAAAGCATGATGAAATTTTAACAGCTGGTGAGTTGTTGCAACTACTAGGGGGGTTCGAAAATAGGGCTCTGATTCGCCATGGAGCAGTGCTATATCGCAAGCAAAGTCATTCTGCAGTCGCTTATACAGTTCCAAACATACATCAATTCGAGGACTTGCCAAACAAACTGCACCACCATCATCAATCACTTTGGCTACAACTTGATAAATCATCTCTGTCTTTCCAGCTCCCGTGACAGCATGAACTAAGGTCGGTTCTCTCTTTTCAATTGCTCGAATCAATCCCTCGGACACCTTCTCCTGAAAAGGGGTTAACTGACCACGCCATTTGAGAACATCTTGCTTCGGAAAATCCTCCTGCGGAAAATAGTATAAAGCTTGATCACTCCTGACTCGCTTCATCAGTAAACACTCCCTACAATAGTAAGCACCGATAGGCAAATACCATTCTTCTAGAATACTACTATTACAACGTTGACAGAAAAGTTTCCCCTTCTCTTTTCTCATTGCTGGCAGTTTCACGCCCATCTGACGTTCTTCTTCAGTTAATTCTTTCTCAGTAAACAAGCGACCGAGATAATTTGGATTTACTTTCATACTTCTTTATTCGTAAAAATCTAGCGCTTTAGGTGTTTTTTTAGTACAATTAAATCATGGAATTTAGAACAATTAAAGAGGATAGGCAAGTCCAAGAAGAAATCAAAAAATCCCGCTTTATCTGTCACGCCAAGCGTGTCTACAGTGAAGAAGAGGCTCGTGACTTTATCACTGCTATCAAAAAAGAACACTACAAAGCCACCCATAACTGCTCTGCTTTTATTGTAGGGGAACGCAGTGAGATCAAGCGTACGAGTGATGATGGCGAGCCTAGTGGTACCGCTGGAGTCCCAATGCTTGGCGTCTTAGAAAATCATAATCTTACTAATGTCTGCGCAGTGGTTACTCGCTACTTTGGGGGGATTAAGTTAGGTGCTGGTGGTTTGATTCGTGCTTATGCAGGAAGCGTAGCCTTGGCAGTCAAAGAAATTGGCATTATTGAAATCAAAGAGCAGGTTGGCATAGCTATTCAGATGTCTTACGCTCAATACCAAGAGTACAGTAACTTCCTTAAAGAACATAATCTTATGGAACTTGAAACAAACTTTACAGATCAAGTCGATACGATGATTTATGTTGATAAGGAAGAGAAAGAAAATATCAAGTCTGCTCTTGTGGAGTTTTTTAATGGAAAGGTTACTTTAACAGATAAAGGTTTACGAGAAGTTGAAGTCCCTGTAAACTTGGTGTAAACAAAGGAGAAATACATGGCGTTTGGGAAATTTATTCAAGGACTTGCTGGTAACTTCAGCGAGCAAAACAAAGAAGCTCTTATCAAAGAATACGGTCAATACCTACTAGAGAATGAAGAAATCCAAAGTGGATATAAGCTCATTCGCGACGCAATCATCTTTACAAATATCCGTATCATCTTTACAGATAAGCAAGGCGCTACTGGTCGCAAGATGTCTGTGAAATCTATCTTTTTGATGAACATTGTCAATGTTGAAATGGAAACTGCTGGAGCAGGTATAGACGATAGTGAGATTACGATCACTTATTTAGAGAATGTCTTTCTAAAAGCACATAATGAGCATTTTAGTTACCACAAATTTGAATTTCCTAAAAAAACGGATATTCTTCCCCTTTACACTTATTTACTAGAACTTGCTTATCACAATCGATTGAAAATTAATGGCTTAGACCTTTGATATAAAAAAATCCTATCGCTTCGATAGGATTTCTATATTTTACAAATAGCCTAGAGCACGTTATACTAGTATCATCTTATACAAAGAGGTATATCTATGACTATTTATAACAATATCACTGAACTAATTGGACAAACACCAATTGTTAAACTCAACAATATCGTTCCAGAAGGTGCTGCAGATGTTTATGTAAAACTTGAAGCTTTTAACCCTGGATCGTCAGTAAAAGACCGCATTGCCCTTAGCATGATTGAAAAGGCTGAGCAGGCTGGCATTCTAAAACCAGGTGCTACCATTGTTGAAGCAACGAGTGGAAATACAGGTATCGGACTTTCTTGGGTAGGTGCTGCTAAGGGATATAAAGTTGTTATCGTCATGCCCGAAACGATGAGTGTGGAACGACGTAAGATTATCCAAGCCTATGGTGCTGAACTCGTCCTTACTCCTGGTAGCGAAGGAATGAAAGGAGCTATTGCTAAAGCTCAGGAGATCGCTGCTGAACGTGACGGCTTCCTTCCGCTCCAATTTAATAATCCAGCTAATCCTGAAGTACACGAAAGGACAACAGGAGCTGAAATTCTAGCTGCTTTCGGTTCTGATAGTTTAGATGCCTTTGTAGGTGGTGTTGGTACCGGTGGAACGATCTCCGGTGTTTCTCACGCTCTTAAAGCAGCAAATCCAAACATTCAAGTTTATGCAGTAGAAGCAGATGAATCTGCGATCTTATCTGGTGAAAAACCAGGGCCTCACAAAATTCAAGGCATCTCAGCTGGATTTATTCCTGAAACACTTGATACAAAGGCCTATGATGGTATCGTCCGCGTAACGTCAGATGATGCTCTAGCTCTTGGCCGTGAGATTGGCGGAAAAGAAGGCTTCCTTGTTGGGATTTCCTCTGCCGCTGCCATTTATGGAGCAATCGAAGTTGCCAAAAAATTAGGTACAGGTAAGAAAGTACTTGCTTTAGCACCGGATAACGGCGAACGTTATTTGTCTACAGCACTCTATGAATTTGAAGTGTAGTCTCCTAAATGCACTTAGCCCTTATTAAAGGGCTTTTTGTTTACTCATAACAGAGTCTACTCTCTAGACCAAAAGAAAAAGGAAGCAAATCACTTCCTTTTCTATTAATTATTCAAGGCTGCTGCCATTGTAGCTGCAACTTCAGCTTCGAAGTCATTTGCAGCTTTCTCGATACCTTCACCAACTTCAAAGCGAGCGAACTCAACTACTGAAGCATTTACTGATTCAAGGTAAGCTTCAACTGTCTTGCTGTCATCCATGATGTAGACTTGTGCAAGAAGTGTGTATGCTTGGTCAACTTTAGTATTGTCAAGCATGAAGCGGTCCATTTTACCTGGGATGATTTTGTCCCAGATTTTTTCTGGTTTGCCTTCTGCAGCCAACTCAGCTTTGATGTCAGCTTCAGCTTGAGCGATTACTTCATCAGTCAATTGTGCTTTTGATCCATATTTCAAGTGTGGAAGGGCTGGTTTGTTAACCATAGCGCGGCTTTCATTGTCTTGGTCGATGACGTGGTTCAATTGTGCCAACTCATCTTTAACGAATTGAGCATCCAATTCTTTGTAAGAAAGAACTGTTGGTTTCATCGCTGCAATGTGCATTGACAATTGTTTAGCAAGAGCCTCGTCTCCACCTTCAATAACAGAGATAACACCGATACGGCCACCGTTGTGTTGGTAAGCTCCAAAGTGTTGTGTATCTGTTTTTTCGATTAAAGCAAAACGACGGAATGAGATTTTTTCTCCGATAGTTGCTGTTGCAGATACATATGCAGCCTCAAGAGTTTCACCTGAAGGCATTGTCAAAGCAAGAGCCTCTTCGTTGTTAGCTGGTTTTCCTTCAGCAATTACTTTAGCTGTTGCGTTTACCAAGTCAACGAATTGAGCGTTTTTCGCAACGAAGTCAGTTTCAGCGTTTACTTCAACTACTGCTGCAACGTTACCGTTAACAAATACACCTGTCAAACCTTCTGCAGCAACACGGTCAGCTTTCTTAGCTGCCTTCGCCATACCTTTTTCGCGAAGCAATTCGATCGCTTTTTCGATATCACCGTCTGTTTCTACAAGCGCTTTTTTAGCGTCCATAACACCGGCACCAGATTTTTCACGCAACTCTTTAACAAGTTTAGCTGTAATTTCTGCCATTTTGATTCTCCTATATTTTTTAAAAATAGGAGAGCTGGGCTAGGCCCCGCCCTCCTAGGTAATTACTATTTATATGAATTAAGCGTTGTCGCCTTCTACAACTTCAACGATTTCTTCGATTGAGTCAGCTTGAGCTTCTGAAGCTGCAAATTCTGCTTCAACGGCTGCTGCATCTTCCCCTTGACGTCCTTCGATGATAGCGTCAGCCAATTTAGCTGTGATCAATTTAACAGCGCGGATAGCGTCATCGTTAGCTGGGATGATTACATCGATATCGTCTGGATCAGTGTTTGTGTCAACCATCGCTACAACTGGGATGCCCAATTTTTTAGCTTCTTTAACAGCGATTTGTTCTTTATGTGGGTCAACTACGTACATTACATCTGGGATACGAGGCATGTCTTCGATACCACCCAAGAATTTTTCAAGACGTGCACGTTGTTTGTTAAGAAGTGCAACTTCTTTCTTAGGAAGAACGTCGAAGATTCCTTCTTCTTCCATACGTTTGATTTCTTTCAAACGAGCAATACGTTTTTGGATAGTTCCCCAGTTAGTAAGAGTTCCACCCAACCAACGGTGGTTGATGTAGTATTGACCTGAACGTTCTGCTTCTTCTTTAACAGCGTCAGCAGCTTGTTTTTTAGTACCAACAAACAATACAACTGCATCGTTAGCTGCCGCATCACGCATAAAGTCGTATGCTTGGTCAGCGTATTTTACAGTTTGTTGCAAGTCGATAACGTGGATTCCGTTACGCTCAGTGAAGATGTACTTAGCCATCTTAGGGTTCCAGCGACGAGTTTGGTGACCAAAGTGTACACCAGCCTCAAGAAGTTGTTTCATTGAAATTACTGCCATGAGTATTTCTCCTTTTTGTTTTTTTCCTCTCCTCGACTTCAACTTGCAAAACGACCCGAGGGCAACAGTTTCACAATTCATCAAGAATGAGTATTATCGTTTACACGACAAGTTTCATTTTATCACATTTTAGCCATATTTTCAAGTGGTTTTAATAGATTTCGGCCTTGCTTTCGATAAAAAATAATAAAAGAGACTCAAATCGAGCCTCTTCGTTTCATTCATTAGTTTGGATAGATGTAAGTAACATAACCCTCAGAAGTTGTAGTTGGGTTGAACCATCCACGTTTGTTACCGATTGTACGATCTCCACCATAGTTTGATTCTGATACTTGAATGCTAGTTGATGATGAAACTGCTGTAACAACCGCTACGTGTCCATATCCACCGTCATTCCAACATGCAATCGCACCAACTTGTGGAGTTGATCCAGTACGAAATCCTGCAGCTGCTGCACTTGTAGCCCACTGCGCTCCGTTACCCCAGTAATCTCCAGCCCAAGGTGCTAATGTTTTAGCTCCCCAAGTACATTCACCAGTTGGATAGCTTGAAGCATTTGTACTGTATGTTGGACGCTGTCTAGCAGGCGCTGGCGCAGGTGCTGCTGGAGTGTAGCTTGAATCCTCATCGTCAGTTGTTGATGTTGCCTGTACTTGAGCTGAGAAACTTGTGTTTCCAGAAGCAACAACTGACTGCTGTTGGCTTGTTTGACGTGCTCTGTAAGCTGCTTCAGCTTCTGCAGCCGCACGCGCTTCTGCCTCCGCTGCTGCTTTCTTCTCTAGCAAACTAGCTTTTTCACCTTCTGCAGTAGCTTTTTCAGCAGCAAGATTCAACTCTGCAACCTTCAACTCAGCTTGCTTAGTTGTCAATGCCTGCGCATCATCAGCCAGTTTCTGTTGGTTAGCAATAACTGTATTGATTGCTTCATTATTGGCTACTTGTTTATCAGAAATTGCTTTTTTATCAGCCTTTTGTTGCTCCAACATTTTGTTGTTAGCCGATACAATCTCGCTCATTGCAGCAACACGCGAAATGGCTTCTGTGATTGATTTTGAGTTTACAATTGTATTAATGTAGCTAGTCGCAGCTCCATTTGTCTGTGCGCTACGTGCTTGTTTTTCTAAAGAAGCATTACGAGCCACGATATTTTTAGAAAGCTCTGTAATTTCTCCCTCAAGTTTTTTAGATTCAGCTTGTAATTTTTCATTTTCGGCTTGCAAGCTTGCTTGCTCTGCTTGAATTGTTGAAACTTGACCTTGGATTTGATCCACTTGCTTTTGAGCTTCTTGTTGTTGCGCTGTTAAACTGCTAATTTTATTATCTTGAGCAGCAATTTTTTCATCAGTTGTTTCTGCACGAACGGTTGTCAATACTGCCGTTTGTGAGACCAATACTGTACTTAACAAAAGTGACGCTAAGATTTTTTTCTTCATATTCTGTCGATACTCCTTCTATTTGAGACATTACTAGTATACCAAAAAAAGACATAATAAATATTACGCCTTTGTTACATTTATATTTCTTTCTTATAGATAATATTTTTCAAAAATGTATTGGAAAATCGCCATCCATAAGAAGTTTAAAATCATTGATGGGACAAGACTGTAGACAATGAAAACTGGCATTGATTCTACTGTCAGTCCCATAGCAAGGGCCAGAAGATAACTACCCATATCAAATAGGAAGCTCATCACAACTATTGTTAACATTCTCGTCCAACGGTTCAACAAAGTCACACTATTAAACTTGTGAAGTGAGGCACCTATCAAGATAAATAAAAGTGTCGAAATTCCTATCAAGTGGAAAAAATAAATATCGTACACCAAACCTACTATACAGCAATAAGCTAGATAGAAGTATTCTGATACCTCAATTGTCTCAAACAAGAGAAATAAAAACAGGAAATGACTGGCTAAGTGAAAATGTGGATAAAAGGATTCTACTAATTGGCCAATATGTGCATCAATTAGCACAAGAAAAGGAAGTAAAAAGAAAATACCAACTTGTTTTAACAGTCTCATTGTTAATTCCCCACTAACTCTACCACATGAAGATCTTTAGTATCAGCACTTAACTTTACTGTTACCTCTCGTGTTAGATAATCACTGCTATGAGTTGTAGCAACAACCTCTCCAACAGGAATATCCTTAACATTAAAGTTTCCAAGCCCCCCTGTAGTCACCTTGTCTCCAGCACTGATATCACTATTACTATTCAATTGACTGATTTTAAGCAGTTCAGACTCCTTATCATAACCAACGATGATTCCGTATATTTCAGTAGAACCATGCAGGATTTTAACGGAAATTTTGTCGGAATTTTCAGTGTTTGTCAATAAGTTGACCGTTGTTGAATGCTCCTCTACTTTTGAAACACTACCAACCAATCCACCATTAGCGATGACCAACATATTTTCAGAAACTCCTTTTGAACTTCCCGCATCAATTGTTAACTCTTGCTTCCAAGACACTGGAGCTCGCATAATCACATCTGCTGCTAAGGTTTTTGTAGCCTGTAATTTTGACTTCATCTCTAGCAACTGACGTAGTTGTTCATTCTCTGATTTTAAACGTTCTGATTGATTAGACTCCACCTCTAGTTGATAGAGTTGTTTTTTTAGACTTTCGTTTTCATTGTAAGTCTGCGTCAAATGTCCCAAATCCGATTTAAAAGTATCAAACCACTGAAAGGGTTTTTGAACAATTCTATCTACTAAGGAAATCCCATCTCCTAGTTTCGTCACAATAGCGCTTGAATAGGTTGTCACTAATAGAACAGAAACTGCCAGAACTGTGACAAAAACGATGATTAGATATTTTGATTTTTTAAAACGGTTCATATTCCTACCTTTATACTAAAAACCTGCTACTGTGAGCTTCTTATCAATCCTACAAACCTGCTAAGATTTTAAGAAAAATAAGAAACATCCCAGTACCAAAATCACAAGAATTGCCAGTGTATCCTTTTGACTCCATCTCAACTGTCTATACTGACTTCTACCCTTTCCTCCCTGATAACCACGCGCTTCCATGGCTATTGCCAATGAATCTGCACGCTTTAAGCTAGTCGCAAAAAGAGGAATTAAAATTGGAATCATAGCCTTTACTTTTTGAACGATGCTACCTTCGCCAAAGTCAACTCCACGAGCTTTTTGAGCATTCATAATTCTCGTTGTGTCATCCATCAAGGTTGGAACAAAACGCAAACTCATTGATAACATGAGACCAATTTCATGAACGGGAACTTTCACGCGTTTCAGCGGTGCTAAAAGAGCTTCAACTGCAGCTGCCAGACTCAAAGGCATGGTCGTTAATGTCAGCAAGGTTGAAAAGAAAATAATCAACACAAAACGACAGAAAATGATTCCCGCTTGTTGCAACGCATAATCCGTTATTCTTATAAAAGAAAACTCAAATAAGACATTTCCACTTGAAATGAAAAAGAGTTGAAATAGAGTCGTAAAGGCAATCAGGAAGAACATGGATTTTAATCCCTGAACGAAAAATGAGAGAGAAACACCCGACAAAGCGATAAATATACCTGTCGCTACAAAAAGAATGAGATTGGCAAGGGGATTATTGGCCCAAAATACAATCAAAATCAGCAGGATCATGGCAAGCAATTTACTACGTGGATCCAAGCGATGAATGATGGAATCCCCCGGTATATAACGCCCTAAAATCATACTATCCATTTAGCGACTCCTTAAACTCCTCTATCTTGATTGGCAGTTTTTTAAAAGCTATACCTCTATCTGCCAAACGTTTGCAAAAGGCTGTGATTTTAGGCACACCTAACTGCACATTTCCCATAAAGGCTACATCTTGGAAAACTTCGCTCGGTTTGCCACTTTTGACTAAGCTCCCCTTTTCCATAACGTAGACCTGATCAGCATACTCAGCTACATCATCCATCAAATGCGTTACCAGAACAATTGTCATTCCAGAAAGGTGAAGTTTTTTAAACAGGGTCATCAATTCTTTTCTACCCAAAGGATCTAGTCCAGCTGTTGGCTCATCCAAAACCAAGACAGTTGGCTCCATCGCGAGTATCCCTGCTATGGCCACACGTCTCATCTGCCCACCCGAAAGTTCAAATGGGCTTCTCTCAAAGAGTGACTCATCAATGCCCACCAAGGCTAACTTTTCACGCGCAATTTTCTTGGCCTCTTCCTCAGAAACTCCAAAATTTTGCGGTCCAAACGCCACATCTTTCAAAACAGTCTCTTCAAAAATCTGATTTTCAGCAAATTGAAACACTAGACCAACCTGCTTTCGAATCTGGCGAATTTCTTTATTGGTTGATGTAGGAGTAATGACAGTATCGAAAACTCGAACAGAACCCTTACTTGGTACCAATAGGCCATTTAAAAGCTGTAAAATCGTTGATTTCCCACTACCTGTGTGACCTACTAAAGCTGTATAGGAGCCATCCTCAATCGTCAAGGAAACATCAGTCAAGGCTGATGAAGATAGGGGAGTCCCCTCTTGATAGGTAAAGCTCACATTTTCTAGAGTAATTCCCATAACTTGTCCTCTAGCTCTCCTTCTGTCAAATAGCCATCTGGCAACTGATAGCCCGTCTCTCTCAAAGATTCTCTCAATTGATTCGTAAAAGGCTCATCTAACCCTATATGGTCAAGGTCATCCCGAGAAAAAAGTTCTCTTGGGCTGCTGGTTGACTCCACTTGGCCTTTTTTCATGACCAAGACACGGTCACTCATCGCAACTTCCTCTAAGTCATGTGTAATGGAAACGACTGTCATCTGGTGGTCTTTTCGAATCTCTTGAACTGTCTGAATCAGTTCTCTTCGACCCTCGGGGTCCAACATACTTGTAGCCTCGTCCAGAATTAAAATGGCAGGTCTCAAGGCAACAACCCCTGCAATAGCCACACGTTGTTTTTGTCCACCAGACAAACGAGCTGGTTCTCTCTTCTTAAAGTCCAGCATACCTACCAACTCCAAAGATTCAGCCACTCTCTTTTTCATTTCTTCACGAGGAAGTCCCTGATTTTCTAAACCAAAGGCAACATCATCTTCAACAGTCGCACCCACAAATTGGTTATCTGGATTTTGAAAAACCATACCAATTTGACGACGCAAGTCCCAAACATTCTCAGAGGACAGCAATTTGCCATCTATCCAGATCTCTCCAGACTCTGCTTCAAGCAAGCCATCAATCAAACGGATAGTTGTTGACTTTCCACTCCCATTATGACCTACAATCGAAAGCCATTCTCCCCGTTTCACGTGAAACGAGACATTATTAACATCATAATGATCCTGATCTTCCTTGTAACGAAAAGACAGATCTTTTACTTCAATAATCGATTTCATTTCGAACCAAATGTCCCTTTGAATACATGAGCGCTACCCTTGAAATAATCATAGCCAGAGTAGATAGTGAAAAACAAAGCGATATAAAGCAACAGCTGACCAATTAAATTCCAATGTAAGAGCAAAAAGATAATGGCAAACATCTGACTAAAGGTCTTGATTTTCCCTGGCATCGCTGCTGCTAGAACTGTCCCTCCCGTCTCAACAAGCAACAAACGCAAGCCTGTCACCGCAAGTTCACGACAGATGATAATAGTAACAACCCAAGCTGGAGCCATACCTAACTCAATCAACATGATAAAAGCTGACATAACCAGCAGCTTATCGGCCATTGGATCTGCAAACTTTCCAAAGTTGCTGACTACATTCCATTTACGAGCAAGGTAGCCATCAAGATAATCCGTTATACTAGCAACTGCAAAGATGATCGCTGCCAGCAAATGACTGCCTTGTGAATGGCCCAAAGTCAAAATAAGAATAAAGAGAGGTATAAAGAGAATTCTACCAATAGTTAATACATTAGGAATTTGTTCTTTTTTCATTGATTTTTCCTTAATCTGTAGTAAATGTAAGTGTTACAGTTCCAGTCTGAGTTGTCAGCTTCGAAGTATCAATCGTTTGATTGTCCACAGTCACAGTAACTCCCTTCACTACACCTAAAGTAATAGTAACGGGATTCTTAGTTGAAACTGTTGTTTTTGCATTCTTATTGTCTGCGGATAGTGTCACACCACCCTCCAGCTCACTTCCTGAAACACTTACCCAACTAGTTGCATCTGATACTGCCAGTTGAACAGTAGCGGTTTCCTTACTCGTTTTATACCGAGCTTCAATGCGGTTTCCTTCGCCTGACACTGTAATAGTTGATTCCGTAGTAGAAGACGAGCTAGATGTCTGACTACTAGAAGATGAACTAGCTGAGGTTGTTGAACTAGTCGAGTTCACAACACTATAATTAGCTGAAGAAGGACTTGGCTGAGTTTGGATGTAGTTCCAAACATAGTAAGTGACAAAAATTAAAATTGACAAAGCAAATAGAACGAAATAAAACAAGGGGAGATAAGACGTTTTTTTCTTATTTGATCGTCTGCGACCAGACAAGTCTTCTTCATCAACATCTACCTCTTCATAGGTAATCATACTGCCTGAATCATAGGCATCCAAAATAATTCGTTCATCCAATTCAACCGCCCAAGCATATTTTCTTAAAAAAGAACGAGCATAGAAGGTACTAGGAAGTTGATCAAAATCATCAGCCTCCATAGCCTCTAATAAATTCATCTGAATATCCGTTTTTGCCTGCAGTTCTTCTATACTCAATCCCTGGTTAATTCTGGCTAAACGAAGCACCTCACCAATTGTTTTTTTTCTCATACGTACCATTCCTTCTTTCTAGTATTAGTTATATTTTAAGCTGGAAAGATTGTAAAATCAACTAGATCACCATCATCTATCAAACGATGACCTGCTTCAAGAACATCGTCTAAAGTGATTTCTTGTAAAATTTTTGGTAAATCAAAAATAGTTTCTCCTCTGTCGACTGGTTCATACTGTGTCGCAATAAACTCCAAGGAGTTCATACTACTGAAAAATTCCCCAAACATCTCACTCTTAACAAGATCCAGATGTTCCTCTGTAAGATCTGAATCTTTCGTAAAGTTGCGAATAGCCTTTCGAAATTGATGCGACAACGAAACAGGTTCTTTCGTTTCCATCGTCAATATCACAAAATGAAAGCGACTGTTGACTTCAACCTCAAGTGACAATGACGCATCTAACTTCCCATTCTCATATAACTTTTGAAATCGCTCAGAAGTCCAACCAAACATCATCGTAAACAATAATTTTAGCAAAATATTATAACGGTAGCAATCTTCTGCTGCCACCTCACCTGCTCCCCTAATTCCAACAGCAAGTTTTGGTGAAGAGACTTCCATCCGAAGGTTATCTCTTTCTTTGACAGCTTGTAAAGTAAGCTTCTCCTTCCTTACTACCATTTCTTCCAAGTTTCTAAGTTTCTTTTGCGAAAAATAGTTCTTAACTGTATCTACATCAAAATTCCCAACTAAAAACAAAGACATATTTACAGGTTTGTAAAAGGCTGTAAAGTTATTTTTTAAGTCATTTAGCTGGATATTGTTAATTGACTTTTCACTTCCAACAATATCTGCTGCCAGAGGAGTATTGGGATAAAGATTTGCTAATGTTGCAAAAAACAGGCGCGAATCTGGATCATCTTGGTACATCTCACGTTCTTGTTGAATGATTTCCCGCTCTCGCTCAACTGACTCTTCTGTAAAGTGAGCAACTGTTACCAATTCTTCAAGCAAATCCAAGTTTTCTGATAAATGATCTATTGTTGAAAACAAATAACTCGTCTTTGTAAAACTTGTAAAAGCATTGCTATCAGCTCCCAAGCGTGTAAAAGACTCCATAATATCTTCAGCATTTTCTCTCTCAAACAGTTTGTGTTCAAGAAAATGTGCAATTCCAGTTGGATAACACTGTAAACCTTTTTCAGATAATGTAAAGTTTGTATCTACTGATCCAAATTGAACTGTTACAACTCCGTAAACTTCATTAAATTGTTTCTTAGGAAGGAGAGATACTGTCAATCCATTTGATAGACGAGTCTGATAAACCGTCTCCTTTACAGCAGGATAGTATTTTTCTTCAAAGGTAACTGGTGTCATTCTATTCCTTCCATAAAGTATATCGCTTGTAACCGAACACTATTTGCTGCTTTACAGATAGCTTCTTTGTCAATTTGATTTAATTTTTCAATCCAACTGTCAAAATCTGATGTAGATTTCCCTAACAGACTATTCAAATAAACTCGCTCGATTAGTGAGCTCTGACTATCTTGCGCAAGCAATAAGGTTCTGCGAATCATCTCCTTAGTCTGTTCAATCTCCAAATCTGTAAAATTACCTTTCTTTAGTTCAAGTAATTGATGATTCATCAGTTTTCTGGCTTGATTGCGCTTTTCCCGATCAATGCCAGCATACATCCTCAATTGACCACTAAATAAATCCAATTGACTGGAGATAGTGTAGGCTAGACCAGCATTTTCCCGAACATTTGTAAAAAGCCTAGAGTGAGCAAAACCACCTAACAGACCATTCATTACTACCATGGCCAAATGATGCTTGTCTCCATAGCTCGTAGAACAATGGTAAGCCAATTCCAAAACAGATTGGCCCACATTCTTACGAACCATTCCTTCCCGAAGGACATTTGAATATGGTTGTTGGTACTGAGGCTTGACATCGATTTGACGCCCAGTAAAGGAGAATGACCTCAACCACTCCTTCACTTCTACTTCATTAAAATCACCTAAGAAAAAGAAATCAATACGATCATTCTTCAGAGCATTTTGAAAGCACGTGTAGCTACTTTCTGGAGACTCATTTGAAATGCTATTTCGTAAATCACTGTATCTCAATTGAAGACGCTCATCATGGAAGAACAAGCTATCCAACTCCTTATGAGCAAAATAAAATGAATCATCCATATCAGTAGCTAAACTAGCCAATAACTGTTTTCTTTCAATTTCAAATAAGGCTAGCTCAAAAGCACCATCTTGAGCTAAGGGAGCAAATAAAGTCTGTTTCACCAATTCCAAAATTCGAGAAGTCAAGACATTCTTTTTACTTAAAAAATCATCCCTCACATAAGTAAATGTTAAGTCAAGAATATGTGCCTGTCCCCTACGATAAGCACTTGTGGAAATATCTGTTCCATATAAACTTGCCAAGTATCTGCGAAATGCTTGTGATGTGGGATAAGCTTGATTTGCCGTCTCCAACATATTTGCACTTAACATGCGTCCTGCTATTGTCTCAAGAGATAAGGGAGCAGTAAAACGAATAGTGATTTTATTTGTTTTAAACTTTTTGGATTGAATAAAATGTGCTGAAATTCCAGGCACCAACTCCATACCTTACCTCCTTACATATAGAGTTCTATTATACCACGAAAATCAAAATTTTTCTTGTTCTCTTTATAGCTTTCAAAAGTAAAATCGTTTTCATTTCGACTGACTTTCCTTCAGCTATTTCAGGGAAAATATGGTATAATACCAAAGATTGAGGTGAATTATGGAATACAAATTATTTGAAGAATTTATTACGCTCCAAGCCCTCCTAAAAGAGATTGGAATTATACAAAGCGGTGGTGCTATCAAATCCTTTTTAATGGAGCATCAAGTTTACTTTAATGGTGAATTAGAAAGTAGACGTGGGAAAAAAATCCGTATTGGAGATACGATTGACATTCCTGATTTAAAGATTGACATCACCTTGACACAACCAAGTTTAAAAGAGCAAGAAGAATACCAAGCAGATAAGATCGAAAAAGAACGAATTGCTAAACTTGTCAAAGAGATGAATAAAGGTGTCAAGAAAGAAAAACAAAAAACTACTTCATCACCTAAATTCAAACAAGCTCCACGTTTTCCAGGAAGATAACTATGTGGCTTCAACATTTAACAATTAAAACCTTTCGAAATTACAAAGAGGCAAAAATTGATTTTAATCCAAAATTGAACGTCTTTTTAGGCCAAAATGCACAAGGAAAAACTAATATTCTAGAAGCAATCTATTTCTTAGCCTTGACACGTAGTCATCGTACTCGGACAGATAAAAATCTCATTCATTTTGATGAAGAGCAACTTCATCTTTCTGGCTTGCTACAGAAAAAAACAAGCTCTATCCCTCTAGAAATTGATTTAACACCAAAAGGGCGGGTGACTAAAGTCAATCACTTAAAACAAGCTCGCCTATCAGACTATATCGGACATATGAATGTTGTCCTCTTTGCACCTGAAGATCTCCAGCTAATTAAAGGAGCACCTTCCATTCGCCGAAAGTTTATAGATATAGAATTGGGACAAATTAAACCAATCTACTTGTCAGACCTGTCAAACTATAACCATATACTCAAGCAAAGAAATACGTATCTAAAATCTAACCATAAGATTGACGAAACATTTCTGTCGGTCTTAGATGAACAGTTAGTAGAGTATGGTTGTCGCGTCATAAAACATCGGATAAAATTCATTAAAGACTTAGAGAAATTTGGTCAAAAAAAACACTTAGAAATTTCAAATCAATCAGAAGAGTTGTCAATATCTTATCAATCAACTGTCAACTTCACTAATGAAGAACAGCTAACAAGTTCTTTTAAAATTGCTTTGGAGAAAAACAGATCCAGAGACTTATTTAAAAAGAATACTGGTGTTGGCCCTCATCGAGATGACATTGCTTTCTATATCAATGGTATGGATGCTAGTTTTGGAAGTCAAGGTCAACATCGTAGTCTTGTACTTTCTATCAAACTAGCAGAGATTGAACTAATGGAAAGCATTACTAACGAGTCTCCAATACTCTTGCTTGACGATGTTATGAGCGAACTTGACAACACACGACAATTAAAATTACTAGAAACTATTTCACAATCTATCCAGACCTTCATTACAACAACAAGTTTAGACCACTTGCAAAACTTACCAGAAAATCTTAGTATTTTCAATATCCAAAACGGTAAAATATTTGTAAATTAAAATTGACACCTTTGTAAACAAAAAGAACTCCTGAATTTCAGGAGTTCTTTTGTTTCTTACATGGAGTAGTTTGGTGCCTCATTAGTAATTTGTACATCATGAGGATGGCTTTCTTTTAGACCCGCCCCAGACATTTCAATAAATTGAGCGTTGTCGTGCAATTCTTTAAGGTTAGCTGCACCACAGTAACCCATACCAGAGCGAATACCACCAAGCATTTGGAAGACAATATCAGCTGCTGCGCCTTTATAGGCAACACGGCCTTCAATTCCTTCTGGAACGAGTTTGTTTGCTTCATTGACAGAACCTTGGAAGTAACGATCACTTGAACCTTTCTTCATTGCAGCAATTGATCCCATACCACGGTAAGTCTTAAACTTACGTCCTTGGAAGATTTCCGTTTCACCTGGTGCTTCATCTGTTCCAGCAAACATTGAACCAAGCATAACTGCGTTTCCACCTGCAGCAAGGGCTTTTACAATATCTCCAGAATACTTGATTCCACCATCAGCAATAATCGTTTTTCCATATTCGCGCGCAACTGCTGCCGCATCATAAATTGCTGTCACTTGTGGGACACCCACACCTGCAATCACACGAGTAGTACAGATAGAACCTGGTCCAATCCCAACTTTGACAACATCCACACCCGCATCATAAAGAGCACGCGCACCTTCTGCAGTTGCAATATTACCAGCAATCAAAGTGCGATCTGGGAAGTGAGCACGAATTTCAGCAATTTTACGTAGAACCCCAGCAGAGTGACCATGTGCAGTATCAATAACAATTGCGTCAGCCCCTGCTTCAAAGAGAGCCTCTGCACGTTCAAATGTATCTGAAGTGACACCCACCGCACCAGCAACTAGAAGACGACCAAATTCATCTTTGGCAGCATTTGGAAACTCAATAACTTTTTCAATATCCTTAATAGTAATCAAGCCAGAAAGACGGCCTTCTTCGTCAACCAAAGGAAGTTTTTCAATACGGTGTTCTTGAAGAATATGTTCAGCTGTTGCAAGATCTGTACCAACAGGGGCAGTGACAAGATTTTCACTGGTCATATGATTTGAGATTGGTTGATTGTAATCTGAAATAAAGCGAAGATCTCGGTTTGTTAGAATACCAACCAATTTACGATTTTCAAGTGTTTCTACAACTGGAACACCACTGATACGGTAACGTCCCATCAGTTCGTCTGCCTCAGCAATGGTATGTTCTGGAGTCAAGAAGAATGGATCAATAATAACACCATTTTCAGAACGTTTTACCTTGCGAACTTCATCCGCCTGTTGCGCAATAGACATATTTTTATGGATTACTCCAAGACCACCCGCACGAGCAATAGCAATAGCCATTTGACTTTCTGTGACTGTATCCATGGCGGCTGTTATAATTGGGATATTTAAAGTCAGATTATCTGCCAATTTTGTTGTTAAATCTGCATCATTAGGCAACACATGACTTTCTGCTGGAATGAGCAATACATCATCAAAGGTAAAACCTTTTTTTAAAAATTTAGTATCCCAATTAGACATTGAAGCTTCCTCTTTTCTTTTTTTTGAGCTTGACTCTTTTTGTATTGTATCTATCATACCATTCTATGAAAATTTGTCAATTATATTTATGGTAGAAATCATAAAAAAACTATCCCTGTGAACCTATGGAAGAGATAGTTTTATGATTCATATTTTATCTATTATTTAAAATAATTTAGTCCCATTGCTTTCTTAACTTCAGATAAAGTTTGCCCCGCAACCTCACGCGCTTTCTCACTACCTTTTTGAAGCATATTGTACACTTCTCCCATATCCTTAGCAAATTCAATACGGCGCTCACGAATAGGGCCAAGTTCGCGTTCTAATATTTCAAGTAGATAACGTTTCGTCTTCACATCACCAAGACCACCACGTTGATAATGCTCTTTCATATTCACAATTTCTTGAGCATCTTCTGGACGACCAAAAACATCTAGATAATGGAAAACCATATTCCCTTCAATCTTACCTGGATCCTCAACTCGAATATGATCCGGATCAGTATACATACTCATGACTTTTTTACGCAACGTATCCGCATCATCTGCTAGATAAATACCATTATTAAGGGATTTAGACATTTTAGCATTTCCATCTAAACCAGGCAAACGTCCTGCTCTCTCATTTTCTGGATAAATACCTTCTGGCTCAACCAATACATCACAATTATAAGCATTATTAAAGGAACGCACAATTTCACGAGTCTGTTCAATCATTGGTTTTTGGTCTGTCCCTACAGGAACATAATTAGCCTTAAAGGCTGTGATATCTGCTGCTTGAGCGATTGGATAAACCAAAAAACCTGTCGGAATACTTTCCCCAAATCCTTTTTGAGCAATCTCTGTTTTTACTGTCGGATTACGCTCCAAACGAGCTAGTGACACCAAATTCATATAGTACATAGACAGCTCAGCCAACTCTGGAATTTGACTTTGAATAAAGATAGTCGATTTACTAGGATCCAATCCAACTGCTAGGTAATCCAAGGCAACATTCCCAATCGATTCTACAATCGTTTGAGGGTCTTTGGCGTGATCTGTCAAGGCTTGTTGGTCCGCCAAAAAAACAAACATGTCATACTTATCTTCTTCCTGCAGTAATACTCTATTTTTTAGACTACCAACATAATGTCCAATATGCAGTTTACCTGTCGGACGGTCTCCTGTTAAAATAATGGGTTTCGTCATTTTTTTCTCCTTCGAAATGGTCTCTTCAATTATAGCATTTTTTTGTTAAAATAACAGAAAATTATTTAAATCACAGAGCCGATTCGTTGTAAATATAACTGTAAACTCAGTTGACATAAAATTGACAAAGAAAAATTTGAATATTTCTCTTTTTTCTAGTAGAATAAATGTATTACATATTATAGGAGAAAAACATTGCTTACAGTATCTGATGTTTCACTACGTTTTAGTGATCGCAAACTTTTTGATGATGTCAACATCAAATTTACAGAAGGAAATACATACGGATTAATTGGTGCTAATGGTGCTGGGAAGTCTACATTCTTAAAAATTCTAGCTGGTGATATCGAACCTACAACTGGTCACATCTCTCTTGGTCCAGATGAACGTCTCTCTGTCCTCCGTCAAAATCACTTTGACTATGAAGATGAACGTGTAATTGATGTCGTTATCATGGGAAATGAAAAACTTTATAGCATCATGAAGGAAAAAGATGCTATTTACATGAAGGAAGATTTTTCCGATGAAGATGGAGTTCGTGCTGCTGAACTTGAAGGCGAATTTGCTGAACTTGGAGGTTGGGAAGCAGAGAGTGAAGCATCTCAACTACTTCAAAACCTAAATATTCCAGAAGAATTGCACTACCAAAACATGAGCGAATTGGCAAATGGTGAAAAAGTAAAAGTTCTCCTTGCCAAAGCACTTTTTGGTAAACCAGATGTTCTTCTCTTGGACGAGCCAACCAACGGTTTGGATATCCAATCAATTACATGGTTAGAAGACTTCTTGATTGACTTTGATAACACCGTTATCGTTGTATCCCATGACCGTCACTTCTTAAACAAAGTATGTACTCACATGGCCGACCTTGACTTTGGAAAAATCAAACTCTATGTCGGAAACTATGACTTCTGGAAGGAATCTTCTGAGCTTGCGGCTAAATTGCTAGCAGACCGTAATGCCAAGGCAGAAGAAAAAATTAAGCAATTGCAAGAATTCGTTGCTCGATTCTCTGCCAACGCTTCTAAGTCAAGACAGGCAACGTCTCGTAAAAAAATGCTTGACAAGATTGAATTAGAAGAGATTGTTCCATCTAGTCGTAAATATCCATTTATCAACTTTAAAGCAGAACGTGAGATTGGTAATGATCTCTTGACAGTAGAAAACCTAACTGTCAAGATTGATGGTGAAACTATCTTGGACAATATTAGTTTCATCTTGCGTCCAGGTGATAAGACAGCTCTTATTGGACAAAATGACATTCAAACGACTGCATTAATTCGTGCAATTATGGGTGACATCGACTATGAAGGAACTGTCAAGTGGGGAGTTACTACTAGCCGTTCTTACTTGCCAAAAGACAACTCGGCTGATTTTGCAGGAGGAGAGTCAATCCTTGACTGGTTGCGTCAATTTGCAAGTAAAGAAGAAGATGACAATACCTTCCTACGTGGTTTCCTTGGTCGTATGCTCTTTTCTGGAGATGAGGTTAACAAACCTGTAAATGTCTTGTCAGGGGGAGAAAAAGTTCGTGTCATGCTTTCAAAACTTATGCTTTTAAAATCAAATGTCCTTGTACTTGATGATCCAACAAATCACTTGGACTTGGAATCTATCTCAAGCTTGAACGATGGATTGAAAAACTTTAAAGAATCAATCATCTTTGCCAGTCATGACCACGAGTTTATCCAAACTTTGGCAAATCATATCATTGTTTTGTCTAAGAATGGCGTCATTGATCGTATTGATGAAACCTACGATGAATTCCTAGAAAATGCAGAAGTACAAGCAAAAGTTAAAGAACTTTGGAAAGACTAAATAAGACTTCAAAACTCAGTTGGGTTAACCAACTGAGTTTTCTATCATTCTACGAGGTAACATGAAATCATTTTTTAAAACATATTGGGCCTATTTTATTTCTTTCATCATTCCTATAGTGATTATGTCTGGAGTATATCTATCTCAAGGTATCTACTGGAATAGCGATACATCCCCACTATTAGGAGATGGTTTCCATCAATACGTTATTTTCGATGTGGCTTTACGAAATATTTTACATGGAAATGGCAGTTTATTTTACACCTTTACAAGTGGCCTCGGACTAAATTTCTATGCTCTATCTAGTTATTACTTGGGTAGTTTTCTCTCACCCCTAGTTTACTTTTTTAACCTGTCGAATATGCCAGATGCTGTTTATCTGACCACTCTATTAAAATTTGGATTGATTGGTCTGTCAACCTTCTTTAGTTTGAATAAATTATTTAAAGATATCCCAAAATTTTTAAAACTGGCCTTATCTACTTCCTATGCTCTAATGAGCTTTACCGTCAGTCAGTTAGAGATAAAAACCTGGTTAGATGTTTTTATCTTAATTCCTTTAATTATAACTGGTTTACACCTACTTATAACACAAAAGAAGCGCCTACTATACTTTACAAGTTTGTCAATCTTATTTATTCAAAATTATTATTTTGGGTATATGACAGCATTGTTTCTTATTTTCTGGTATCTCTGCCAAATTTCTTGGGACTTTAAAACTCGAAAATCATCTTTTCTTGATTTTGTTGTTACCTCCTTTTTAGCAGGAATGGCTAGTTTGATCATGACTCTTCCTACACTGTTTGATTTACAAACTCATGGTGAGAAGTTGACTGCCATCACAAAATTAAAAACAGACAGTAGCTGGTATTTGGATATTTTCGCAAAACAATTCATTGGATCTTTTGATACAACTAAGTATGGATCTATACCAATGATTTTTGTTGGATTGCTTCCCTTTATTTTAACTATTCTATTTTTTACAATAAAATCCATAAGGTTTCACGTGAAACTTATCTATGCAATTTTCTTTACTTTTTTAATAACAAGCTTTTACATAGAAGCACTTGATCTATTTTGGCAGGGGATGCATACTCCAAATATGTTTTTGCATCGCTATGCTTGGATCTTTTCTACTCTGTTAATTTATACTGCAGCAGAAGTCTTAAATCGCCTGAAAGAACTGAAGCTCTGGAATCTATTTGTCTCACTTTTTCTTGTACTGACAGGATTTTTGGCTACTGTATACTTTAAATCACACTATTCTTTTTTAAGCGATTTGAATATCCTGCTCACCCTTGAATTTCTTCTAGTTTATGCTCTTTTACTTCTTGCAGTCATTAGAAAATTTATCTCTGTAAATCTATTTGCAATCCTTTTGTCTTTATTTATAACAGTTGAGATAAGCTTAAATGCTTCATCTCAAATGGAAGGAATAGCTAAAGAATGGGCCTTTGCTTCTCGTAATGCCTATAATAGAGATATCACCGCTATGGAATCCATTCTAAACCAAATTGACAATCCATTTACACGTACTGAAAAACTGCAAATTCAGACTGGAAATGACAGTATGAAATTTAACTACAATGGAATCTCTCAATTTTCGTCTGTACGAAATCGCTCAGCTAGCACTAGTTTGGATAAACTGGGATTCAAATCCTCTGGAACCAACCTCAATCTCCGTTATGCAAATAACAGTCTTTTAGCAGACAGTTTATTTGGAATCCAGTACAATATTTCTGAAACTTCACTTGATAAGTATGGCTTTCAAGAGATTTATCAAAAGGATCATTTAACCTTATATAAAAATCAACTCTATTTACCCATTGCCTTTGCCACTCAATCTATTTACACAGATGTAAACTTTAACAATCACACTCTAGATAATCAGGCTCTATTTATAAACCAGCTTGCGAATCTCAACTTAGATTACTTCTCCCAAATAGCATATGATAAAACAGATACTTCAGATGGTTTAACAAGCATCACAAGTTCTGCGAATGAAGATGCAAAGATTGATTATCAAATTGAGGTTCCTCAAAATAGCCAAGTCTATCTCTCTTTTTCAAATCTTCATTTTACAAACGACAAGCAAAAGAAAGTTGACATCATTGTCAATGGTGAAAAAAAGACTTTTACAACTGACAATGCATTTAATTTCTTTAATTTAGGTTATACTGAGGAACAAAAAACTTTCAATATCAGTGTTAGTTTCCCTGGAAATTCTCAGGTGTCATTTGAATCTCCAACCTTCTATCGTTTAGATACTCAGGCTCTTACTGAGGCAATTCAAAAGATTAAAGAACAACCTGTAGAAGTATCCACCTCTAAAAATAAAGTCTTTGCTACATATGAAGTCAAACAAGATACCTCTATTTTCTTCACTATTCCTTATGACAAAGGTTGGTCTGCATACCAAGATGGGAAAAAACTTGAAATCAAGCAGGCTCAAACTGGTTTTATGAAAGTTGATGTTCCAAAGGGAAAAGGCACCATTACACTTTCCTTTATTCCCAATGGTTTTATTATTGGAGCAGCCTGTTCACTAACTGCCCTTCTTCTTTTTGGGATCTATAATTACAGACAAAATTTATCTAAGACTGAAAAAGATTGACCAAAGAATTGGTCAATCTTTTTAATCTTCTTTCATTTTCTTAGGTTGATAAGCTAGCATACCTAAAGCAGTAAAGAAAGCTAGTGTTATAATAAGGAAAATTACTTGGTGATGAATATTTCCTGTCATAGAGATTGTTTGTCGTAAGCCTGATACCGAGTAACTCATTGGTAACCAAGGATTGACACCTTTAAAGAAATCATTTGTCAAAGCAAGGGGATAAGTCCCTGCACTTGATGCTAACTGTAATAATAGTAAAATAAGAGAGAAGAAGGCTCCTAAACGGCTATTCCAAGTTGTTAAAGCTGTCACCATAGACATGAAAGTTAAACTTGTGATTATAATTAGAATCAAAGTCCTCATCTCATGGTTAGCAGTTAAACCAATAAGATGAACACCTCCATAAACTAAAACACCTGCTAAGACAGCTATAATCCCATTTATTTCAGAACGAGACTTCAACCAAGCCCAACGACTCTCTGGGTGACGTCCAGAAGGCAACTTCGCAAAAATCATATTAGTAGATATAGCAGCAACAAAAAGAGCAACTGATATCATATAAGGAGCCATGGCAATCCCATTTACAGGAACTTGGTCATTATCTGTTTTTGAGAGAACTAGAGGATTAGATAATGTTTCTGCATTTTCAGATTCTGTTGATGCTGATTTAAGTTGATTGTTAGCATTGCCTAATCCTTTTCCTAACGAATCAACTCCTGTCTGTAAATCTTCAAGACCAGAGGTTAAGCTAGTTCCACCTTCTGCTAGTTTTCCAGTACCATCTGCAATTTTCATAGCACCACTTCCTAGTTGAGATGCTGCAGAAAGTAACTGTGTTGATTTATCTGTTAATTGACCAGATCCAAATTGTAATGTAGTAAGACCTGCTATCAGCTCTGGGCTCTTATTATTCAATTGAGCAGAACCAGATGACAAACTTTCTATACCTGATACTAATTCTGGAGCTTTTCCAGCTAACGCATCTACTCCATCTGTCAAGGTTGATGTATTTTGTGTCAACTTACTTGATCCAGAAACTAATTGATCTAGACTAGTTGTTAAGTTTGCATTCTTTTCACTCAGTTTATTGGCACCTATAGAAATAGCATCCAGTCTTTTAGTATAGTTTACAACTCCTTTTTCAATTGACTGACTTCCTGGAACCAACTGATTATCTACAGCAGTTTGCAATTTTGTAAATCCATTTGACAAGGTTGTCAAGGAGCTAGATGCTTCAGGTAAGAGTTTATTTGCCTTCGTCTGCACATCAGATAGATTAGATACTTGTTGTTCTGAATTCTCTATACTTTCTTTCAATCCTCCTACTGTCGTTAAAATTGTTTTTGCTGACTCAATAGTAGAATTAGAATTTTTAGAAATAGCTTCTGTCAGTTCTTTCTTCTGTTCCTCTGTGAGAGATTGATAAGTAGCTGTTGATTGAAGGTTCGCAAGAGTTTTCTCTTGTTCTGTCTGACTTTTGGTCACAATATTCTGTGCAAGAGTTGTTAGATTTGGCAAAGCTTCTGATAATGTCTTTTTCAGTTGAGTATTATCTGCTATCGTAAGAGCTTGTAGTGTTTTATTCAGTTCTCCTAGACTAGTTGCCAATTGAGTAATTTGTTCATTTTGTTGAGATGAGGACTTTAATTGACTTGAAATTTCTTTAATACCAGTATTTAATTGCTCTATTCCATCTCTTAGTGTATCTGATTGGTTGGATAATTGACTCGTTCCGCTAGAAAGTTTCTCTACACTACTTGTATAAGCATTTACACCAACTGAAAATTGACTGAGACCTGCATCCAGTTGTGAAACGCCACCTGTGTAAGACTTTATACCTGTATTTAGCTGATTTACACCTGCCACCAACTCAGGAGTTTTTGAGGCCAATTGACCAAGTCCAGTGTCAACCTGTGAAACTGCATTTGTATAACTTTGTAAACCACTATTAAAAGTTCCTAAACCAAGATGTAATTGCTCTATAGCAGACACATAGCTAGATAAGCCTTTTGTAAATTGATCCGCTCCATTTGAAAAAGTTACACTTGAGTTAGCTAGAGTATTAAGATTTGCCGTCAATGTTTGACTTCCCGTCACCAACTGATCGGCTCCATTAGCCAATTTTTCACTTCCATCAGCTGCCTTATTTATTCCAGACTTCAAATCATTCATTTTTTGAAATAGTGCCTTGGTATATGTTTCAGTTACATTCGTAGAGACGGTTTGTTTTAATTGTGTCATTGCAGAATCACTC
Source organism: Streptococcus oralis (assembly GCF_003944215.1). GTDB lineage: Bacteria > Bacillota > Bacilli > Lactobacillales > Streptococcaceae > Streptococcus > Streptococcus oralis_BI. Next base: position 96,267 of record NZ_RJVZ01000009.1, read on the forward strand.
ATCTTACTTGCAATAAAGCTATGCCCACTTGACGTCTGATAATCAATCTGCATCTGTTCAGGATGATTTGTTAAGATAGAAGTAGCTTTTTCAGATAAGTCACTTGGTAAAGTCACTACCATGTAGTAGTCACCTTCTTCTAGGCCTTTTTCCCCTTCATCTTCATTAACAAAATGAAAATCTAAAGCCTTATTTTCTTTTAAATTAGACACCATGTCTTCACCTATTGTCATTGTCTGTCCATTATAAGAAGCTTCCTTATCTTTATTGACAACTGCCACAGGTAACTCTGATAATTGCCCATATGGATCCCACATGGATGATAAAAATATAATGTTGTATAAAGCTGGAATGAGAGAAATCCCTATCATTACAATGATAAAGGTCGGTTTTTTAAATATTGCTTTCCACTCTTTAAACATGTTTCCTCCTTTTTTACACATATTGTCTAAAATTTTGATATAATAGATTATACATCAAAAAATCCAAATTACAAGGTAAAAAATACTTTTTTTAGACATATTGTCTAATTTGTCTACAAGGAGGAGTTATGAAAGAAAGTAACAAACGCTTAAAAACAAAACGAATTATCGAAAATGCCATGGTTCAATTATTGATGGACCAACCCTTTGATCAAATTTCTACTGTCAAGTTAGCAGAAAAAGCCGGAATCAGTCGTTCCAGCTTTTACACTCACTACAAGGATAAGTATGATATGATTGAGCATTACCAAAGTAAGCTCTTTCATACCTTTGAGTATATTTTCCAAAAACATGCTCATCATAAAAGAGATGCCATTTTAGAAGTATTTGAATATTTAGAGTCTGAGCCACTTCTGGCTGCACTCTTATCTGAAAATGGTACAAAAGAAATCCAAAATTTCTTGAGAAATAAACTGCATATTATGCTTAGCACTGATCTTCAGAAACGTTTTATGCAACTACAACTAAATCCAATTGAACTCGAATACAGCAGCATTTATCTAACAAATGCCTTATTTGGAGTTTGCCAGACTTGGATTGCCCATGGAAAAAAAGAAAGCCCGCAAGAAATGACAGACTTCCTTATGAAAATGTTAGGTGATACAAATTAAGAATAAAAAGAACACCGGGTGGTGTTCTTTCTATCTGACTCCGCCAGTAGGACTCGAACCTACGACATCATGATTAACAGTCATGCGCTACTACCAACTGAGCTATGGCGGATAAAATAGTCCGTACGGGATTCGAACCCGTGTTACCGCCGTGAAAAGGCGGTGTCTTAACCCCTTGACCAACGGACCATCTATCTGTAGCAGATATAACCATTATATCAATTTCTTACTAATTGTCAATCACTTTTTAGATTTTTTCTCTAGAATATCTTTTAGTTTACGAACTTTCAAACGGGTAATGGGACAACGATGATCTTCATAAAAAACAACTTCTAAATTCTTTCGATCAATTTCTCTCACATTTCCCACATTGACAAGGAAAGATTTATGGGAGCAATAAAATCGCTGAGTATGTTTGTCCTTCTCCTGAATATCTGTCATAGTTCCATAAAACTCTTTGGCAAAATTCTTACCAATAATTCGCAATTTATGAGAAACACCTGTTGTTTCGATATACAGAATATCATGGTAAGGAATTTTCAAATCATTTCCCTTATAGTTGTAATCAAAATAGTCTACAACATCTTCGTTTTCAAGCAACATGCTTTTGGTATAGAAGATACTCTGCTCGATGCGTTTTTTGAACAATTCATCATTGATATCTTTATCAACAAAATCTAGGGCTGATACCTGGTATTTGTACGTTAAGGTAGCAAATTCAGATCGACTGGTAATAAAGACAATAATAGCATAAGGATTGTGATGACGGATAAATTGTGCTACTTCAAAGCCCTTCTTCTCAATTCCATGAATATCGATATCTAAGAAATAAAGCTGGTTTACTTCATCATTTTCGATATATTCCTTAAACTCACGAACTTTTCCTGTTGTCTTGTAAGAAATAGGAATATTTGATTCCTCAGAGATTTCATTCAATATTCTCTCAAGTCTCACTTGATGCTCAATAACATCTTCTAAAATTAATACTTTCATTCAAATTCCCTCTTAAATCTAATAATTTGTCTAAATGTGCTGTCTTCCATCTCTGTTTCTAAAATAATGCTGTCATACTTATCTAAAATCTCTTTGACATTATTAAGTCCTAAACCTCTATTTCTTCCCTTGGTAGAGAAACCTAAGGCAAATAGGTCCTCTGAAGGCGTCATAGTGATTTTGCATGAATTCTGGATAACTATAACTGTTTCAAAATCCATTTTAATGACTGCAACTTCCATTTGTTTCAAGTAACTATCCGCAGCACCTTCAACAGCATTATTTAAGAGAATACTCATGATACGAACAAGATCAAGTAAATCCATTGACAATCTAGTAATAACATCCTTTACTTCCAATGTAAACTCTACATCATTATTTCGTGCATAAACAATGGATTGAGCAATCAAACTACGTAAAGCTGAATCTTCTATATTATTCAAATCAAAGTAAGTATATTTCTCTGAACGCAGTTTTTGATTCGCTTTTAGTAATACTTCATTGTAAACTCTGTCAATTTCTTGTAAATCTTCACTGTCAATTGCCATTTGCATGCTGACAAGCATACCTGCATAGTCATGACGAAAACCTCGAATTTCATTATACAATCCAACAATTTCATCTGTATAGGTTTGTAAATGTTTTTGTTCGAATTTCTTTTGCTTCAAAGCAATGTCTTTTTCAACTTGAACCTTGTAAGAGTTCATTGCAAAGAAGGTTAAAAGGAGTCCAACAAAAACTACGGATGATAAAATACTTCCAAAACTATTTAAATGAGAAATAGTACTCACGATATCTGAAATAAAAGAGACGATATGTAGGAAGATAAATGCATATAGTACTTTTTTCAAAAAAGAATAGAGATAGTCTTTGTCAAAATATTTAAGTTCTAGGTTGAAATAGGTGATAATTTTTTTAATTATAAAATAGGTTAATAACAAAACTACCAAAATGAAAAGATCTTCATGTTGTAATACTAATTGATCTCCTGTTATAGAGGATAAAGTTACCGATATGAATGTATGC